>CAZCQN010000001.1:0-63120 GCA_964500825.1 uncultured Verrucomicrobiota bacterium
AGCTCGTCGAGCACGGCGAGCGCGACGTTGAGCTGCCCCTTGCCGCCGTCGATCACGATCAGGTCCGGCAGGCCGCCCTCGCCCTTGGCCCGCGTGTAGCGCCGCGAGAGCACCTCGCGCATCATGGCGTAGTCGTCGCCGTGCTCGACGGTCCGGATGCGGAACTTGCGGTAGTCGGCCTTCGCCGGCTCGCCGTCGCGGAACACGACCATCACCCCGACACGGTGCGCGCCGGCGATGTTCGACATGTCGAAGCAGTCGATCCGTTCGGGCACGCGGCCGAGCCGCAGCACGCGGCGCGCCTCGTCGAGCAGATCGCGCCGGAGCGTGGTGCGGTCCTTGGCGGCCTCGAACGCGGCCTGCGCGTTTTTCGCGGCGAGCTCGACGAGGTTATGCTTCTCGCCCCGTTTCGGCGCCGCGACCTCGACCGGGCCGCCGCGCCGCTCGGCGAGCACCTCGGCCACGCTCGCCGCGTCCACGGGCGCGACCGGCACAAGCACCTCGGGCGGAACGATGCCGGCCGCGCTGTAGAAGGTCAGCAGGAACGCGCCGAGAAACACCTCGTCGGGCTCCTGCACCTTGGAGAACGAGCGCGTCGTCGTCTCGATCAGCCGGCCCTCGCGCACGTGGAGGACGGCGATCTGGAGCTCGTCCGCCTCGCGGTACAGGCCGAACGCGTCGCGCGAGGCCCATCTGGTCGAGATAACGCGCTGGCGCTCGAGCGTCGCCGTGGCCGCGGCGATCTGGTCGCGCAGCCGGGCGGCCTCCTCGAAGTTCTCGTCGGTGGCGGCCGTTTCCATACGGCGCTCGAGGTCGGCGACGAGCGCCTCGCCCTGGCCGCGCAGGAACTGGACCACGTTGCGGATGATGACCGCGTAGTCGGCCTCGCTGATGCTGCCCACGCACGGGCCGTAGCACTTGCGCATCTGGCAGTTGAGGCATGGCCGGCCCGTGCGCTGCGCCTCGCGGAACTGCGCGTCCGAGCATTGCCGCAGCGGGAAGATCTCGTGGAGCATCTTGACGGTGGCCCGCACCTTCTTGGCCGACGAGTACGGGCCGAAGTAGAGCACGCCCTCGCGCGGGCGGGTCCCGTCTCGGGGTTTTCGCCGGAGCCGGACGATCTCGAGCCGCGGGTACGGCGTGCGGGTATTGATGCGCAGGCTGAGGTAGGTCTTATCGTCGCGCCAGAAGACGTTGTAGCGCGGCTGGTACTCCTTGATCAGCGTCTCCTCGAGCAGCAGCGCCTCCTTCTCCGTCGAGGTGACGATCGTGTCGACGCCGGCCACCCGGCGCATCAGGAACGGGACGCTGGGCCGGGTGTCGCGCTCGGGCGCGAGGTACTGGCGCACGCGCGCGCGCAGGTCCTGGGCCTTGCCGACGTAGATCACTCGGCCGGCCGAGTCCTTCATGATGTAGACGCCGGGCGAGCGCGGGATGTCGTCCAGGATCGCGGGATCGAGCGGCGGTGCGCCCGCCCGCCGACGTGTGCCGTTGTCTGCCATACCACCAAGGGGCCGTTGCGAAACAGGTTGCCCGGTCGTTCGGCCCAGTATAGCACTCGATTCGAGGCTCGGGCCGTGCCGAAAGCCGTTGACGGGTCAATCTGGAACCACCTATTATACCCAATGACAAATGAGACAACCGCCCCGCCGTACGCGCGCGTTCGGACGCGCGTACGCGCACGCTCGGGTGCGGGGCGTGCTTGCCCGGCTCGGTGCTGGGCAAACCCCAGTGGGGGATTAGCTCAGTTGGTAGAGCGCATGCATGGCATGCATGAGGCCACCGGTTCAAACCCGGTATCCTCCACCATCTTTTTTGCCGCGACGAGGTGACCTATGTTTCTCCGGTCTCCTACGAGGCGAACGGCGCGGCAACGCGCTGCGCGGCACCGCCCGCCGCGTCGTTGGCGCCGCGTCGTGCTTGCCGCTTCCGTCATTGCGCTCGCGTTCGCGCTCGGCCCGGCCAGGGCGCTGCTCGCCGACGACGAGCCGCCCCGCCTGGCTGCCGAGATGACCGCGCAGGCGGCCGGCGAGGCACCGCCCGCCGGGGCCACTCCCGAGAAGCCCCTCATCTACTGTCTGAAGATCGACACGATGATCAACGGGATCATGACGAGCTACGTGCAGCGCGGCCTCGAAGCGGCCAAGGAGGCGGGCGCCGATCTCGTTGTCATCGAGCTCAACACGCCGGGCGGCACCGTCGCCGCCTCGATCGACATCAGCAACCTGCTCAACGCGACGACGCTGCCCAACGTGGCCTGGGCCAACACGGAGGCCACCTCCGGGGGCGCGATGGTCGCCTACGCGTGCGACGACATCATCGTGTCCAGGGGCGGCACGGTCGGCGACGTGATCCCGATCATGATCGGCTCCGGCGGCCAGATCGTCGAGCTGCCCGAGAAGATCGTCGGCTACGTCGCCCAGAAGATGCGCGCGAACGCCGAGGCGAACGGCCACGACCCCGACCTGGCCGAGGCGATGGTGCGCACCTCGATGGAGATCCGCTACGACGACTACGCCCGCGAGATGGAGGCCGAGGGCATCCGGCTCGGCATCCCCGAGCAATACCAGGGCGACGAGGAGCGGCGGGTCTCACCGGCCAGCGTCACAGTCGGCACGAGCCACGGGCAGCCGTCGGCCGAGGAGTTCGGCAAGGACTACATCATCAAGGAAGGCCAGGTGGTCAATTTCACCGCGCGCGAGGCGCTCTTCTTGCGCGTGGCCATCGGGCGCGCCAACACGATCGACGCGGATACAGCGGCGCCCGGCGTGGAGCGAATCACCGACATCGAGCAGTTCGCCCATCTGCGCGGGGCCAGGATCGTCACCGTCAGCCGATCGTGGTCGGAGAACGCGTGCTATTTCCTGACGAGCCCGGGGCTCGTCGTGCTGCTCCTGATCGGCGCCTTCGTTGGCATCGGCACCGAGCTGAAAGTGCCCGGGTTTGGCTTCCCGGGGATCTTGGGGCTGACGTGCCTCGCGCTGCTGTTCTTCGGGCAGATGGGGACCGGGGCGGCCAAGTGGACCGACCTGATCCTGCTGGTGATCGGCATCATCCTGCTCGGCATTGAGATCTTCGTCATTCCCGGCTTCGGCATTCTCGGCGTGCTCGGCATCCTCTGCGTGGTCGGGGGCCTGATCATGATGCTTGTCGAGGATCCCCCCGCGGCGCCCGAGAAGCTGCCGATCGTGGCAAATCAGATCCTGAACGCGATCTTGCTGCTCGGCATCGCCATCGTCGGCAGCGCCGTCGGCCTGTTCCTTATCTACTACTTCGTCCTGCCGCGGACGCAGTTCCTCGGCGCCGTCGTGCTCACCTCGCAGCAGCGGCGCGCGACCGGCTACCATGCGTCCGAGGGCACGGAGCTGGCCGAGCCCGAGAAGCTGATCGGCCGCACGGGCGTGGCCAAATCGAAGCTGCGGCCCGCGGGCCGGGCGATCTTCGACGGCGAGCCGTACGACGTGGTGACCCGGGGCGACTACCTCGAGCCGGGCGCCGAGGTCGAGATCATCGAGGTGAAGTCCAACCGCATCGTTGTGCGCGAGAAGCGGCCGCCTGCCGACACGCAACAGGGAGAGGAAACGTAGGCCATGGTATTGGTGGTCATACTGCTGGCGGTCGCCGGTGTCGCGCTCATTATCGGCGAGGTCTTTGTTCCGGGCGGCATCATCGGCACACTGGGGCTGCTCGCCCTGATCGGCTGCATTGTGCTGGCGGTTGGGCACTTCCCGACCGGCGGCATCATCGCCACGGTGCTTCTGATCCCGGTCGCTGGGCTCGGCGCCTGGCTCTTCGCGTTCCGGGTGCTGCGCAAAACGCGGCTGGGCCAGAGCGTCTTCCTGCAGTCAACTCAGAAGGGCGTGAGCGTTCTGTCGGGCTCGGCCGAGGAGCTGATGCAGCTCGTCGGCAAGCGCGGCGTGGCGCTCTCGTACCTGCGGCCCGCGGGTGTGGCCGACATCGACGGCGACCGCGTGGACGTTGTGAGCGAGGGCGAATACGTCAAGGCGGGCACGCCGATCGTCGTGCTCGAGATCGAGGGCAGCCACCTCGTCGTGCGCCCCGTCGACGACGAGGGCGAGCAAGAGCGTGCAACGTAGACAGACCTGGTGCGAGCCATGATTGGCCCAACCGACATCATCAGCCAGATTGCTCAAGACAAGCCGTTGGCGCCTGCCTTGATTGCGGTGATCCTCGTGATCGGTCTCATGGTGCTTATCATCATGGGACTGATCATCACCTTCTTCCGGGTCTGGATGAAGGCCTGGACCGGCGGGGCGCCGATCAGTTTCGGCCTCTTGATCGGCATGCGCCTCAGGAAGGTGCCGGCCGAGCGCCTCGTCGACGCGATGATCATCTTGCACAAGGCCGGTTTTCACGACGCCACCTACGACAAACTTGAGCTCCACCACGTCGCGGGCGGCGACGTGATGCAGGTGGCGCGCGCGCTGGCGGCTGCGCGGGTTGCCAACATGCCTTTTGCCTTCGGGCACGCGGCGGCCATCGACCTCGATGGCCGCGACGTCGTCGCCGAGGTCGAACAGGTCACACGCGAGGCGCACGCATAGAGGGCAACGAATCGCACTCATCGAATAAGAACAACGGGTCGAGGGAGGATTTCATGAACGCACTACGACGTGATGCGGTGGCGAAGGCGCTCGGGGCTCTTGCATGCGCCGCTGTGCTCATCGGCGTTGTGTTGGCCGGCATAGCGTCGGCCGGCGCGGCGTCGTACGGCCACGAGCTGGTTGCCCAGGGCTCCGACAGCAAGCCGATGGGCACCGGCCTGATCGTGCTGTTCGCCATCTTGGCCATCTTCGTCCTGATCCTTTTGGGGGTCATCCTGGCCTTCTTCAAGATCTGGATTCGGGCGTACGCCTCCGGGGCGCACGTGACCTTCGGCACGCTGGTTGGCATGCGCCTGCGCAAGGTGCCGGCCAGCCTGATCGTCGATGCGCGCATCATCGCCGCCAAGGCGGGCCTGGCCGGCACAACGACCAACGACCTCGAGACCCACTTCCTCGCCGGCGGGAACGTGATCCAGGTGGTCCGGTCGCTTGTCGCGGCGGGCAAGGCCAACATCGACCTGTCGTTCGAGAAGGCGGCCGCCATCGACCTGGCCGGCCGCGACGTGTTCCAGGCCGTGCAGATCAGCGTCAAGCCCGAGGTGATCGACGCGCCCGACCCGACCAAGGGGCCCGACAAGGTCGGCGCCGTCGCCAAGGACGGCATCCAACTCTGGGCCAAGGCGAAGGTGACCGTCCGGGCCAACCTCGCCCGGCTCGTCGGCGGCGCGTGGACCGAAACGGTCGTCGCCCGCGTCGGCGAGGGGATCGTCACCACGATCGGCTCGGCCGAGTCGCACAAGGCCGTGCTCGAGAACCCCGACATGATCTCCAGGAAGGTGCTTGAACGCGGCCTCGACTCGGGCACGGCATTCGAGATCCTCTCGATCGATATCGCCGACGTCGACGTGGGCGAGAATATCGGCGCCCGGCTCCAGACCGACCAGGCCGAGGCCGACAAGCGCGTCGCCCAGGCCAAGGCCGAGGGCCGGCGCGCCATGGCCGTCGCGCAAGAGCAGGAAAACATCGCCCGTGTGGCCGAGATGCGCGCGCGCGTCGTCGAGGCCGAGGCGCAAGTGCCGCTGGCGATCGCCGATGCGTTCCGGCAGGGCAACCTGGGCGTGATGGACTACTACAACCTGCGCAACATCCAGGCCGACACCTCGATGCGCGAGTCGATCGGCGGCCAGGGCCCGCGCGACAAGAAGAAGCCTGAACAGCCGTAATAAGTCATGATCGAGTTCCTGCGCACCATAGCCGACGATGACAACGGCAGCCCGATCGGCCTGCTGGTCTTCCTGGCGTTTGTCGTGATCTCGTCGCTCATCGGCGCGCTGTCCAAAGCGGCCAACAAATCGCGCCAGCGCCGCGGGCAACAGCCGCGCAGCCAGGGCCTGCAGCCGCCGAGCGGTGCCGCAGATCGGCCGCCGACAGTGGACCAGTTTCTCGATCAGATTCGCCGGATGGCCAAGGGCCAAGCCGGGCCGGCCGGAGGTCGCGAGCCCAGGCCAAAGGGACCGCTGTCGACGCCGGTGGCGCCCCTTCAGGCGCGCGGCGCGCCAGGTACTCCGCCGCCCCCACCGAGGCCGATGAGGCCGCGGGCGGCTGGTGGGCAGCCGATGCGGGCACCGGCGCCACCGTCACGCCCGGTTCGGCCGGGCATGCGGCCCACACCCCGGCCCGTCGAGACCGTGCCGAGGCCGGCACCCGTCTCGAGGCCTCCGGAGCCAGCCATCCCCGCCGTCACCGCTGGGCCGAGTGACGTGATGAAGCAACTGGCCGCGCTGGCCGAGCGACCGCAACGACCGCCGACAGCCGCTCCGCCCAAGCGTGGGCCTCGGCCCAAGCCGAAGCCGGCGAAGGGGCCGGCGAAGGAACCGCCGAAACCTGTGCTCGCCCCTGCCGGCGCCAGACCGGCCGACCTGAGGGCGGCGCTGCGCCAGCGGCTCGCGGCCGGCCCGATCGCGCTGCGCGAGGCGATCGTGCTCGGCGAGGTCCTCGGCCAGCCGATCAGCATGCGGCGCCACCACGTACGCCGGCCGGGATCCGTCGGGCGCTTGATCTAGCGCGCCTGCTTGATCGAGCGGGCGGCGTCATGGTATTGAGGTCGGCCCGGCGCCATGCCGGGCCGACCGTTCCGCCCGTGCCGTGGCATTGCCGGAGTGGTGAAACTGGTAGACGCAGGGGACTCAAAATCCCCCGGGGGCAACCCCGTGCCGGTTCGAGTCCGGCCTCCGGCACCATTCCCTCCCTGTTGCGTTCGGCTTCTGCGAGCTGTCGGCACGGGGACGCAGACAGGCGCAGTCTTGCCGGTAAGCGGATCGATGAGGGTGGGGGCCCGCGGTGCGGTCGAGACGGGAGTAGCTCGAAACCCAGACGGCGGGTAGGCAACGGCCGCCGGAAGCAGCCTGGGAGATGACTGCCCCTGCGGGTTGCTGGCAGGGGGGTGACGGCTAGGGTGTCCTGAGAGCGATCTCGATCGAGAGATCCCCCGCGTCGGTCACCACCGGGACGATCACGCACGACACATCGATGGGATGGCTGTGACAATGAGCCGCGCCGACTGTCACCGTTGGCAGGGCGATGCTGTAGTCCAGGCCTCTCTCCTGCATGGTGGCTTTGGCGCCGCCGGCGATCATGTTGCTGATCTCACCGACGCCATCCCTGACCGTTGTGCTGTTTTCCGTCTGCTCCTCGCCGAGCATCCTCGAGATGATCTTGCAGGCGACATCCTGGTCGAAGTTGATCGTGACCGTGCCGGTTGCCTTGCCGCTCAGACCGATGGAGCCCGAGATGTCGCCTCGGCGCCATTGTCGGCCTCGGTGACTTGACTAAACTGGAGCTTGTTCAGGGACTTGACGACGATACGGCGCATGGTCGATGAGTCATCAACGACCAACACTTGCATGTCAGGCATGTTGCTTTCCCTTCTTGCTCGCTGTGTGTCCTCGCTGCTCGTGCGCTGCCTTCTCGGTGGTCGGGAGCCACGATGTGCCGTCAACAGCCGTCCTGATAAGCTCCATTGGATCGAGGATCATGATGATCCGGCCATCACCCATGATCGAGGCGCCGCCCAGCCCCTTGATCGACGCGAGGCACTTGTCGAGCGGCTTGATCACGATCTCCTCCTGATCGTACAGTTCGTCGATGATCACACCGACCCGCTCGCCCCCGGCAGACAGAATCGCCACGGGCAGCTCCGTCCGCTGGCCGTTGCCTTTGTTTTGGAGATGCAGCAGATCGGTCAGGTGCACTAGACCGATTGTCTCGCCTCGGAGCAGGAACGCCTCGCGGCCCTGCAGTTGCCGAATCTGCTCGCGGGTGACGCAGATCGTCTCGTCCACGGCATCGAGCGGCACGGCGAAGTCCTGCCCACCGGCACCCACGAGCAGCGCCTCGACGATCACCAGCGTCAGCGGCAGCTCGATGCGTATCATGGTGCCCTTGCCGACCTCGCTGGTGATGTTGATCGCGCCCTTGAGCTTCGAGATGTTGGTGTGCACCACGTCCATGCCGACCCCGCGGCCCGACACATCAGTGACCTGTTCTGCCGTGCTGAAGCCGGGCCGGCAGATCAGCTTGATCAGCTCGGGCTCCGCCAAGCGCTCAGCCTCGTCCGGAGTGATGATGCCCTTCTCGATCGCCTTGCGTTTGACCTTGTTTGGATCGATGCCCCCGCCGTCGTCGGCGATCTCGATCACGATGGAGTTGCCCTCGTGGGCTGCGCGCAGGGTGATCGTGCCGGTCTCATCCTTGCCCGCCGCACGACGCGTGTCGGGAGTCTCGATGCCGTGGTCGGCGCAGTTGCGCATGATGTGCACGAGAGGGTCGGTCAGATCTTCGGCGATCCCCTTATCAAGCCCGGTGTCCTCGCCGTAGACGACGAGCCGGATCTTCTTGCCGTTTTTCCTCGTCAAGTCGCGCACGAGCCTCGGGAAACGCGAGAACACCATGCGAACCGGCACCATGCGCATGTTCATCACATTGGTCTGGAGCTCGTCCGAGATCCGGTTGATCGAAAAGACGCCGGATTCAAGCTCTTGCAGTATCTCGTCGCTGAAGCCGTCGCCCCGAACGCGCTTGGTGATGTGCGCGAACGTGTTCTTTGTGATGGTCAGCTCGCCGACCAGATTCATGAGGGCATCGAGTTTCTCCTGGTCGATGCGCATCGTCTTGATCGTCTGCATCTTCTGCTGTTCCGTTTCAGCCGGGGCCGGCCCACGCGTGGGTTCGACCGGCTCGGCCGACGGCTCCCCAGGCGTGGCGACTGCCTCGGACTGCGCAGGGGACGCCGGCATGGTCTTGTTTGGCTCGGGCGTTTCGGCCGCGGGCGTTTCGGCCGCGGGCGCCGGTTCGGGCTCTCTGCCGGGCTCGAGCCGCTCAAGCTCGGCGACGATCGCGCCGAGATGCTCGCCGAGCGTGTCGATCAGTTCCGTTTCGAAGCGCCGCTCACCGCTGCTGACGGCCTCGAGAAGCTCGGCGCTCCGTTCGGCCGCCTGGGCAATGGGGCGGTTGCCGACGAAGGTGGCGGCCGTCTTGAGCGATGTAGCGGCCCGCAAGCAGGCCTCGAGCACTTTGCCGCCCTGCTCGCCGGCGAGAATCTTGCCGAGGCATGCCTGCATCGCGCCCAGGTGCTGCTCGCCCGAGGAGAGAAACACGGTCGTTGAGTCCATATCGGTCGCGGCCGCCTCGGTCGCGGCGGCCTCGGCGGGGGCCGGCCCAGGAACGGCCCGGGGGCCAAGCGCGGCCACCTGTGCCTGCAGCCGTTCGACGAGCCCGGCATCGACCGGCGGCTCGTCGGGCGCGGCGGCGCACGCCCTCTTGAGGTAGTCGGTGCTGGCGAACATCAGGTTGAGGATCGCATCGGTCAACGCCAGCGACTCGTCCTGGCGCAAGAGATCGAGCAGGCTCTCGTAGACGTGCGCGAAGTCCCGGATCCAACCCAGGGCGAGGTAGTCCGAGCTCCCCTTGATCGTATGCACCGCGCGGAAGATGTCGTTGATCAGATCATGGCGCTCGCGGTCCCGCTCGAACTCCACAAGTGCCTGCTCGGAGGCGGCCAGGTTCTCTCTCGCTTCGATCTTGAACTCCTCGATGAGCTCGGGCGGGGTGCCGCCGAGGGCTTCGGCTGTGGCGGGCGGCGCGGAAGCCGATTCGGTTGCTCCCACGGCCAACAACCCATCGAGCTTGGCGACAACCTCGTCGTACTCAGCCCGCCCGCCGTCGACGAACTTGTCGATCTGCGCGTCGGTGTCGGACGAGAGCCGATCGACGAGCTTCTTGAGCACATCGGTTCCGCTGACCAACACGTCGATAATGGCCGGTGTGCCCTCGCGCTTCTCGCTGCGCAGCTCGTTGAGGATCGTCTCGAGCTTATGGCTCAGCTCGGAGATCTGCTCAAGATTGAAGAACCCCGCCGCGCCCTTGACGCTGTGGATGGCGCGGAAGATCGTGTTGATGAGCTCAATGTCCGTCGGGCTTTTTCGTACTCGAGCAGCTGCTCTTCCGCCGCGTCCAGGTGCTCCTGTGACTCGGCGATGAACTCGAGCAAGAGCGTTGGGTCATCGAACAACCCGGAATCGTCGTTCATCACCGTGTGACCTCCAGCAGGCTCGGCGTGCACGTGCCGTTGCGTTACTACTCAAACGAGAGGGGGCCCCTCGCTTCCTTCCCCGAGCAACATCTGTACGTGCATCACAAGTTCGTGCGCTTTGGCGAGCGCCGCGATGACGTCGTCGCCTTTGCGCTCGACCAGGTCCTCGGCCGCGTAGCGGCGTTCCGTGGTGTCCGGAGACGACAGTTGCTCAAGCAGCTTGTCTTTCATTGTCCGGCCCTTTCACGGCTCGAGTCAGCCGCTGACGTCGCGCGCCTCGTCACGAACCTGACCCTGCGTCCGACACACGCCGACGAGCGCATTGACCGCCTCGTTTTCGTCATCATAGATCTGAATGATCCTCGTCATCTTGGTGACCTGCAGGATGCGTTTGAGCCGCTCGCTGGGACGCAGGATCACCAGCTCGGCGTTGTGCGTCTTGGCGCGCTTCTGCAACACGATGATGCTGCCGAGCACCGTGCTCGGTGCCCGCATGCCACGTGTCCACACGGCTCTATGACGACGTCACCGTCAGCGTGTTCACGGCGCGGCGCTCGTTTGACGCAAGCGTCGACCACAGCACGCTGCTCCACGACAAGAACCAGGTGTGTGTCTTCCCGTTCCAGTACCAGGGCCCGAAGCAGCGACCTGAGGCGGCCGACGGCGCCGGCCCGTCAGAAACGCTCGAGGAACCGGCCCCCGCAAAGCCAGACACGGCTGAGGACCCCCAGCCCGCTGCGCCGAGTCCCGCCGAAGCCTGATCCGCACGTGTCCAGGGCGACAAGACCCCCTTGAGCGCCTGTACTTGGCCCCCGCCCCGAGCGAGCCGCCCATGGTCCTGGTGACAATCTGGCACCCGAACAAGTCGGAATCGCCCCCTCCGTTGGTACGCCCGAGCAATCACCTGATCCGCCGCCACGTGGTATCCTTCACCGCTGAGGCTGGGTCTTGTACGCGAACAGATCGTGGAGGCCTCGTGACGGAGCTCGAGTCATTGATCAAACGGACGCTCGCGGGCGAGCTCGAGGCGTTTGGGCTGATCGTCCGGCGGTTCCAGGACATGGCCTATGGGTACGCCTACTCGATCCTGGGCGACTTCCACCTCGCCCAGGACGCGGCGCAGGAGGCGTTCATCGACGCCTACCGCCGGCTCTCCGAGCTGCGCACGCCGGACGCGTTCCCGGGATGGCTGAGGCGAATCGTGTTCAAGCACTGCGACCGAATCACCCGGCGCAAACGGCCCAAGACGGTGCCCGTCGAGGCAGCGGCCGATGCCGCGTCCCGGCACGACGGGCCGGACCGCGCCGTCCAGCGGCGGGAGATTCGGGACACGGTGCTCGAGGCGATCCGCGCGCTCCCGGAGCATCAGCGAGTGGCGACGACGTTGTTCTACGTCAACGGCTACACGCAGCAGGAGGTCGCTGACTTCCTCGAGGTGCCCGTCACGACGGTGAAGAAGCGCCTCCACGACGCGCGAACGAAACTCAGAACGAGGATGATGGACATGGTCGACAAGACGCTCAAGGGCCACGCACTGCCCAGCACGTTTGCGGACGTCGTCGTTCGCGAAGTGGCGTCGAAGAAGGACCTCGACGCCGCCACGAAGATCCTGGGCGATTCGTACCACGGCAAGCGCGCGCCCGAGATGTTCCAAACCGTCGAGACCGCGCAGGAGGCCAGCATCTACGTCGTCGACGAGAAGGGCCGGACGGTGAGTGCCGGATTCTACGACCGGACGCGACTCGGCATCGGATGCACCGTCCTCGACGCGGTCCGGCCGCGCGAGCTGGCCAACGAAGGCGACGGCGTGCCCGATCCGGTCTTCGTCAAGAGCGTCCAGGGCTGCTTCGCGATGGCCAAGCAGAAGGGGCACGCGATCTCCGTGGTCCACGGCAGCATGTACGACCACGCCTTCTGCGGCTACGTGCCGTGCTTCTACTACCCGATCGCCACGCTGCCCGTCCAGAAGGCGAAGGCTCTCCCGACGTCAGCCACGATCGTCGAAGCGAGCGACGAGGAAGCCGCTCAAGCACGCGAGGCCACCCTGCGCGATCCGTATGCGCCGAAGCTGACGGCCTACATCGGCGGCGGCGTGCCGCACGTTGTCAAGCAAGGTGGGGAAGTGGTGGGCTCCTTGCTCGTCAATCGCGACTTCGATCCCGCCGAGCGCTACGGAATGCCGTTCGGCTTCACGTGCGACGTCACGGTGCGAACGCGCGAGGCCGCGCTCGCCGTGATCCGTCTCGCGGCCGAGCTCGCCGAGAAAGCGGGCCAAGACGAGGTCTGTCTCATGTACTCGCACATGACGCCCATCACGCAGGCGATCCTCGGCCTCGGCGGCGCCTACACGCTGCGGCCGTCGTGCCCGGCCGTCGGCCTCGACGCCGAGATGGTCGCCGTCATCGACCTCGCGGCGCTCACCGAGCAGTTTCGCGACGAGTATCAGGCGCGGCTCGACACCTCGGCGTCGCACGGCCTCGACGCGGCGTTCTCGATCGAGATGGCGGGCGAGGCGGTCGGCTTCGTCGCGGAGGCCGGTAAGCTCGACGTGGTCGCGCACAAGCAGAAGGTCCACCGCGTCCTGCCTCGCTGGCTGGTGACGCGTCTCATCATGGGGTATCACTCCGGTCAGGACGCGCTCGCCATGGGCCCGATCCCGTGCGACCGCAGGGACGCCATCACGCCCGACGACGCGAAGCTCGACATGAACCCGCTCGAGCTGCCCGAGCCCGAGGCGGCGCTCTTCGAGGCGCTCTTTCCGAAGATGTGGCCGTCGTCGCTGCCCGATCCCGACGTGTGGCCGTGGGTCATCGGCCAGGAGCATGCGCGCTACCGGAATGTGCCGCTGTCCGCGCAGATGAAGGCCGCGATCGATGCGCTCCGCTTCCCCTGGCTTGAATACTGAAGAAGACCTCTCGCAGAGACGCAGAGCCCGCAGAGCGAAACTGGATGCTTCTCTGCGAGCTCTGCGTCTCTGCGAGAGATCACATCACCCCGTCGCGGCGAAGCCGCGGCTCCCCTTTGCGGCTTTGCGCCTTTGCGTGAGGCACTCCCGGCGCTACACTCCCCTCAGCGCCGGGGTGGCGGAACGGCAGACGCTGGGGATCTTTTGGGGTCTCGACACTCGCAGCGTCACGGCGCTGTGCGCATCGTGGTCATTGCCGGGGTGGCGGAACGGCAGACGCTGGGGACTTAAAATCCCCTGGGCTTCGGCCCATGTGGGTTCGACCCCCACCCCCGGCATTCTTCATTCCCAACCACTTACGACTCAGCCGCGCGCCGGTCTCGACGCCGGCAGAACGCTCTGGGGCCATCCTGGGGACACAGAAAGGCCAAAACAGACAAGAGAGGCGAAAGCGGGGCGAAGACAATGAACGCGATCTGGCGCCGGAATCCGTTCACCGCGAGGCACATGCGGCGGAAGGCCTTGCTGGCTGGTATACCGCCAAAGCAGCGCAGGGGACCTGAAGTCCCCTGCGCGACTCCGCGCAGACTCTCGTTCGGCCTGAGGCGTCCTTGCCGCTCGACCTCTTACGACTCAGATGCGCGTCCGCGCGAACGCCGTCAAAACGCTTTTGGGACATCCTGGTGACACAGACAGACAAAAGTCAGCCGCCGGTGCCGAAGCGTACCCCGCGGGTTTCGTCTTTCACAAGATCGGGCGCGAGGTGGTGCGGCGACGAGCGCTGAGAGGCCTGCCGCTTGGTGTGAGGCAGGATCTAGCTAACCGCCACGCCTTCCCAACTCGGTTGTCCTGACTTCCTGCTCGATGGGCTCTTTGGCCGTGATCTCGACGACGATCTGTTCCGGCCCGGTCCTGGTCTCCGGGACGGCTGTGCGACCGTCGTCGTCCTCGCGGTAGGCAGTTGGGATGAGCTTGTACGTGCCGGGGAGCAGACCGTCCATCTCGAACGGCTCGTCGGCCTGGAATTCGACCCATCTTCCATCGCCGCGCAGCGGGATTGGCGCTTCGTAACTGACAAGGAGTGAGATCGTGAGCTTCGAGGGATCTTCACAAGGCGGCATGGCAACCTTGCCCGGCACTGTGCCGGCGTCGGCCCGGTTCACTGGCTTGCCGTGTCTTCCGCACGATGAGCATCACGGCTATCGCCACCGCGAGCACAACGACGATGCCGACGTATGGGATGGAGGTCCTTGGCGTATCCATTTCACTCCGGCCGGGCCGAGGCGCTCAGCGCGTCCGTGTGCATGGCATTGTTAAACCTGAGTATTTCGCCGCTGGGCCGACTCTCTCCACACCTTAGCTCGTTTCCGTGATAGAAAGAGGCCATTGATCAGGGGCACACCAACGATCACACACACCATGATGAGCATCCTGATTAGGCTGCCAAGGACTGCCGGGTCCAAGTACACGACAAAGGCACAGACCCCGACGCAGATAATCAATGATGTCAGCACGATCTTCCGGACCGACCGTTGGGATCGAGCGGCCTTGATCTCGGTGTCATCCATTGTTCTATCCTTATGGTTTAACGTTTGAATTACCTGCAAAAAATGGCCCAGCTATTCTTCGTCAGGTGGATTCGTTTGTTCGGTATCCATTCTCTCTGCCATAGCCCTAGCTTCATCAACGTGGGAAGATAGGAGTCGCGTTGCCAATTCCAATTGGGCTCCTTCCAGCTTCCCGTTCATGAGCTTGTGGATGAGGAACGCGCTCATTGAAGGTAATGCGGCTTCGTAGTCCTCCAGTTTCTGAATGCTCTGTTTCATTCTCTTCTTGTTGTCGTCGTCATGAAATATGCCCGCTTCGAAATCGGCTTCTTCTCTTGCCGAAACCATGAAGAGCGACGGAAACCTGTCTGTCACCATCTCCATGTTTCGGACAACAAAATCAGGCTTTGTCGCCTCAGGAGGCAACTTGCCTGTCTCTTGTTTCATCTGACCTACCATCTCAGCAAGTGTCTCCGCAAAAGCTGTGCGAAGGACTTTGCTTTCGGTTTTCTGAACCGGTGCATCCTGATTCATCTGCGGCCTAGTGCATCCCCCAGCAAGCAGGACACACATAGCCACGACCGTCATTACCGATCTTATCATTCTTCGCTCCTTCTGCCGAACGTCACGGCTAAGACGCGCTGTCTTCCGCGTCGCCTCGACCCGGTTGTTGTGTGAGATCCATCATCCAACTCCCATTCCGTCCGAGCGTGCGGTCCCTCAAGAAACGAGGTCATGTCAAGAAATGTGTAAATAGGTTTCGGGTGCTGCCCTTCGAGGGACCTTGTAACAAACTCATGAGCCAGTGGCGCGATCTCATGGCATCGCGACCCAAGGTGGAAGCCATAAGTCACTTGAAAAAAGGACTGGGATTCCCTTCCTGCCTCGCCCATTCCCAGACCTTTCTCTCCTATTCGCGTTCCTCGATCTTGGTGATCGTGATGTCCTGCGTCACGTGCTCCTTGGGCGCGACCTCGATGATGATTTCGCGAGGGTCGGTCGTCGAGTTTACGGACACATATCGCCCCTCGTCGTTTTTCCGGTAGGCGTCAAGATCGAGCTTGTACTTGCCGGGGAAGACGCCCTCGAACTTGAATGTGTCCTTGCCGTGCAGTTCCACTCTCCGCGACACGCCTGCCGCCTTGTCCCTTCCTTCGAGCCTGACCCAGCACCTGACCTCGTCCCCTTCCGGAGGGGCATGGATCGTTCCGGAGATCGTGCCGGCCTCGGCAAAGTCGATGTTGATCTCCGTGTCTTCGACGCCCTTGACTTCGAAGTTGGGCAAGGAGGCGCCGAGGTAGGAGACGGTCAGCCGGTATGTCCCGACCGGCACGTGCTCGAACCGGTACCTACCACGGTAGTCGGTTCGGGTATTCTTGCTCTCCTGGCCGTTAAGTCTGAGCTCGACACCGCCTCGCAACTCCCCGTCGGAGTCTTTGACCCAGCCGAACACCACAGAGCCCCGCTCGAGCTTGATCTCAAGGTCCTCGACGGGCGCGTCCTCGCTGACGGCCAGGTCGCGCACCTCGATCGGGGCGTAGTCGGCGTGCGTCACCCGGAGCGTCACCTTTCCCGGCGTGACCCCGGTAAGCTCAAATTCGCCCCTCTTGTCGGTCGTGTCGCGGGGCGGCTTGCTGTACACCGCTCTTGGCACCACTTCAACCACCGCGTCCTGTACCGGATGGCCCGACTCATCCACCACGACGCCCCGGATGACGCCGCCCTCGCCGATCAAGATCTCCTGCACCGCTTCAGCCCCGGCCGTCACCTCGAACGGTTCGGACCTGAAATTGGGAAGTCCTTCCGCCAGGATCCTTATCGCGTACTGGCCCGGCTTCAGGTCTTCGCACTGGAACAAGCCCTCCTCAGATTTGTATTCCTTGGCTACAGCATAAGGAGGCTCCGGTCTCCAGCGACGGCCTTGGGCCCGGTCGAGGCTTAAGCGGAACTCCGTGACCGGGCTCCCATCCGAGGCCCGCCTGACGGACCCACGCACCGTCCCGGTCTCCGGCAGGTAGACAATTTGGACGACTTCTTCGCCCGCCACCACCTCGAACGGCTCGGTCCTATGCTTGACTCGACCCGCACCCCCAGGCAGGTCATATACCCACACCTCGATGGTCGATAGGCCCGCGGCCACATCCGCAAAGGAGAACGAGCCATCTTCCGAATGGAATGTTCTGACGGACGCTGCCCCATTCTCCTTCCCGCTAACACTAAGACGGAACTGCGTGACCGGGCTCCCATCCGGCTCCTGATACACGAAGCCGCTGACTGTGCCGAGTTCGACCGCCTTGAAGGTGAAATCGATGTCGTCGGCACTGCACGTGACTACCTGCCATTCCGGACCCACGCGGAGGAGCCCGGGCTTTTCATAGACCGACACCCAGCACTGTTCTCCATCAACGAGACCGTCGAACCGGTAACGCCCGTCCGAGTCCGTGGCTACGTCGGGCCTTTCCGTTCCTCCGCGACGCCTGAACATGCGCACCCGGAGTCCAGCGAGCGGCTGGTCCTGGTCGTCGGTTACCCGTCCGGCAATATGGCCCAGAGCGGGAAGCGCCAAGTCGACGCCCGTTACCTTCTTGCCTTCGACGATGGGCACTGCGCCCGAAACGACCGCCCGCTCACCCAGACTCGCCTTGACCCGGTACGTGCCGTCCGCAACCGGGGACAAAACGTAACGGCCCTCCTCGTCGGTAAGGACAGACTTCAGTCTGACCTCCACGTAGGGAGCAAACCCAATGGGCGTCGTATCCAGCAGCTCCACCGTCACCGGCTCTTTCAGCTCCCCGCTCTCGTCGCGGATGGTCCCCTCGATGCTCGCGCCCGTCTTCTTCAGGACCACGACGACTTCCTTCGTCCCGCTGGTGACGCCGTCCGGCTCGAAGCTGACGTACGTGTTGGCGTACAGCGGATGGCTGACCAGCAGCCCCATGATCGGGCGGCCCGGGATGCGGCGGCGCATGACAAACGTGCCGTCTCCCTCCGAGAAGCCCGAGCCTGTCGGATACATGGACCACTGGCCCGATCTGTTCGTTCCCTCCTTGAGCACGACCAAGGCGCCGAAGATCGGCTCGCCCTCTTCATCAACTATCTTAGCGGCGATGGCTGGTTTCTTGGCGACCCGGAGCTCGATCCCGGACTGATCCTCTCCCTCAACGACTTCGACAAGAAGGGATCCTTCTCCAGGACTGGGATTGGCGAAATCGTATTCATCCGACCAGGCGTGAACGACATTTTCGCCCTCGGCAAGCCCGACAAGCGTGAAACGGCCCTCTTCACCGCTTTCCGTCAGGACGGCGCCCCGGCGAGAAGTCCTTGACTGCGCTCGTACACGCACGCCCGGCACAGGCGCATCCGTTTCGTCATCGAGCACAGTCCCCGATACGATGGCGCCCTTGACCAGTTCAATTGTCACGGGCTGCGCCGGCCAGTCCGCCTCGGCGTGAACGGTTGGTTTCGTTTTCGAGTAGTACCCCTTCCACGAGGCGGACAATTCCGTGTCCATCCCGGGAAGGACCGAAACCTTGAACAAACCATCCGGGTCCGTCTCTACCGTTTCCCCCATGACCTCACCACCGAACTCGGCACTCACCATGTCTGCTTGGACAACCCGTGATCTCACCTCAGCCCCGGCCACGGGCTCCCCTGTATCTGCGAGGAGAACAACGCCCTCGACGGTGCACGTGCGCGGCAAGCGCACGACGAGATCCTCCGTGCCCGCCTTCACCGGGGAGGGAACCCGCGCAGCAAAGCCTTCCGCCTTTGCACGGATAGAATACTTACCGGGCTGTAGGTTCTCAGCGCGGAACCGCCCCGTAGCATCGACGGCAACCTCAAGCTTGCCATCGCGCACAAAGTAGAGCGTCACGATTGCGTTCGGCACCGGCCCGCCTTCGGTATCCACCACGGTGCCCGCGATCACGGCCCCCGGCCTCAACACGAGGCGCACGCCCGTGACCGAGTCCCTTCCGGGCTGGTAGGTGACCGGATACCAGCATGGCGCCTGGAGGGGCAGTTGAAGCCCTGGCATGTAATAGCAGAGGTCTTTGCTCGTCGCCGTGATCAGCAGGCGCTTCTTCGGGAGGTCCCGGGCCCGGAAGTTCCCATCGGCATCCGTCTTGAGACGCCTCGCCACTGGAGTCCTTCTCGTCTCGCCATACTTGCGAAACCTCGCGTCGAAGCAGATGAGCACCTCCGCCTCCGCGATGCCCCGGCCAGCTTCGTCCACAACCTGGCCGGCGATCGTGTAGCCGGTCTTTAGCTGCGGCGCCTCGTCGAGCAACATCACCGTGCTGTCCTCGTCAACCATCACATCCGCCCCGCCGGGCTCCCGGCCCGTCCGGGTCACATCGTCCGGGGACTCCTCTGGCCCTTTGGGTTCAACGCGCTGGCGATTCACACTCGAAATCAGCACGATCGCAATGACCACGATGAGTGTGAATACGATGCCGAATCCAACGGCAATGACTGGAATACGCCTTCTTGTCTTGCCCATCTCCCGGACCCTCCTCTTCTACTTGCGCTCCTCGATCTTGGTGATCCTGATGTCCTGCGTCACGCTCTCCTTGAGCGCGACCTCGGGGATCGGCTTGTCGGCGTCAGCCACCTCATTGTCAAAGCTTATCGACACCTGAAGCCCGTCAAGCGCCTTGCCCCATTCATCCGCCGGTTCCGTAGCTGACTAGCTCGCTGGCGGCATGCCAGCGAGGAGGGCCTGGACGAGGGCGTTGACTTCCTGCTCGGTGAATTGGCCGATGATGATGCCCGCCTTGCTCAGGGCGGTCTTGATGATCGGGGCGGAGACCACCTTGCCGCCGACCACGATCGCCAGGGCGTTGTTGATGTTGGCCTTCGTCAGGGCTGCGAACAGCTCTGCCCCGCGAGCATCCAGTTCAAAGCCGATAGCCGGTTGGTCGCGACCGTCCTTCGTGGCGTAGACCTTCGCCAGGCCCCAAGCGTCTTTGCCTTCGCCGGGAACCATCGTCTGGCCAGGCTTGTCGGACACGAGCACATACTTCTGGCCGTCATGCTCGCCGGTCACCAACTGCTGCGAATTCGGCAGTTCACCAGAGATCGGTAGCCAGGCGTGATCCGGCACCCGGCCGCGGATTGGCCCGCCTTTCCACCAGAATCCCACCTTGCCAGCCTCGAGCCAGTCCATGTAGCTGGCCAGTTCTGCCTTGTCCAAGTCCGACGACTTCGGCGCGACGCGGAACTCCAGCTTGCTGCCAGCCGGCTGTGTTGTGGCCGACGGTTTGACAGATTCCACAATTTCCAGTGCTTGGCTGCTGCCGGAGCCTATCAGGCGCAGTTTCACATTGTATTGGCCGGGCTCAAACTGGATGATCCCTGACTTGCTACTGCTCCGGCGGCCGCGACGAGGGGCTTCAAACCAGCATTTCAACCCCGTTGGTATTCCACTCCAGTGGATGCAACCTTCTTCGTCGGTCCTGGCCCCAAACAGCACATTGGAAGCCGGCCAGGTCTTCTCGGCTGTTAGCCAGAGTCGGTGGTCAGGCAGGGGCTCGTCCTGCTGGTCCACAAGTTGAACTTGCGCCGAAGCAGCCGGGGCCATCTCAAAGTTCACCGTCACAGGCTCCCCTGGCAGCACAACCTTTTCCGCTGGCCAATCCTGGAGAGTCTCTTTCGGTGGCATCTTGTTTGACATTCGGAGGTCACCCTGTCGGCAAAGGCTGGTCTCGAAGTAGCCCGCCTTCTCTGCGAAGATCACGGCAGCCTGGAAGTTGAGGGTCGGCCGCTCAAACAAGATGCCCGGGCCGAATCGCAAAGTATATCTGCCTTGGGCATCCGTTGTGGTAAACCCCGTACGCCTCAGCGTGTCCCAGCCAGCGCTGGCGCGGACGTTGACGTCCGGCATAGGTTCTCCTGAATCGCTGACAATGACTCCCTGAACGACAAAGCCGTCCGGTAATTCGTGATCTCTTGGCTGCGTGGCGGCCCTCAAGTAGGTCAACATAACCTCGTAAGTGAAGGCTGGCCCTTTGTAGTCGGGGAACAGAGCCTGGAACTCCTCCGCCAGACGGCGAGCGAGCGCCAGGTCCGGAGGCTTGCGGTCCAGGAGCAGGACAATGCGCTTGGTGTAGGCTTGTCCAGCATAGCTGGCAAAAAAGTCGCTCAGGGAAGGATACTCTTTAGCCTTGGCGACGGCCGTGTCCGCGACGGCCGTGAGCAGTTCGTGTGCTTCTGCCAATCGCCCACGTTTGACCTCCACCTCCGCAAGATATGTCTGTGCCAAGAACCTCGTGACGCCAGCGGTCTTCCATCCTTCAAATGTGGTCGGCGGGGCAAGCGTCACTATCTCACGCAGCCGCATCTCGGCGGCATCCAGTTGTCCCGCTTCCATCTGAGCCCAAGCCAAGTTGATGTTCAGGATGCCCTCAATCGGAGTGCCGCGTGCCAACTTCAGTGCCGCCGTCAGGAGCCGCACCCCTTCCTCAAACTGACCCACCCGGGCATATTCAACGCCCAGGAGGTTCAATGTTCTCAGTCCCTCCGGTGTGAGGGGATATTTCCGAACAAAAGACTCGTAAATGGGAAACGGTGCGGCAAGACTCTTGCGCCAGTTGCTCAGTCGCAGTTCCTCCGGCTGGGCGAAGGTACTCGGGTTGGCCAGGATCGCCGCGCCGGATGCCCGACGGCCCTCGGCCGTTGCCTGGGCGTAGGCCTCGGCCGCGCCGGCGACGGGTTCAATCTTGACGCCAGGTTCTTCCGCCAGGGCCTCGATGTATTCCAAGAAGGCCTTGTCGATTTGCGGTTGCATGGCGGGCTGGGTGGCAGCGCAGCGATATGTAGGCCTGTCAAGCGCGTAATCGACAGCGACGGTCTTGTCGTCACCCGCTTTGACCTCAAGACTTACCGTCTTGATCGACTCTGGCCGATATAGTGACCACCAGTCGCGCACGCCAATCTCAGCTGTCAGCCGGCCCGGCGGAAGATGATCCAGCCGCAACTGGCCATGGTCATCAGCCCGCATGTAGATGGGCAGACCGTTCGGCAGTCGCAGGAGCACCGGCACCGAGGCCCCCGGCCAGCCTGACCGTCGGTCCACAAGCCGGATAGTCAGTGACGCCCCCTCGAACCATTCGAGCTGGCCTTGGGCTATGACGCCGTCTCCCGCTAGGCGAATGGAGTCGGTCGAGCCGGCGATGAAGCCGTCATTCGGCCGACTGTTCATGCTCAGCCGGTAGACACCGCCGGGGATATCCGGCCGGACGAAGTCCGCATTGGCTGGAGATGACCCGCCGTAGCCGTGGGTGCATGCAAATATCCTGCCATCGCTTTCCCAGTATACCGGTCGGCCGTGAAGGGGGAAGAGGAGAGCCATTTCGAGCGGAGGCTCTTCGGTTATCTCTCGCCAGAGGTTCGTCTGAACGGGAATCTTCTGCGGCATCGGGGAAACGTCAACCGCTATCGTACCTGACCCCGGCAGTTCCCGAAAATGCCGCTTCTGCGCCAGGGCTTTGTAGTCCAGCTCGGTGAAAGAGCCGTTGGCTGGAGCGTCGGCCTCTGCAGGGCTGATCGTAACAGCGAAGCGCGCTCCCGCTGGCAGCTCCGGTGGCACGGCGAACGCAAACGCCAGGTGCCCCGACTGAACCACTGGCAGGCCTATAACGACCCCCGAGTTTTCGATTACGACTTCCTTGCGAAGAGAGCCGTTCGCTGATGGCAACAGGTCCATGCCGATCCGCCATTTGCCCTTCGGATAGGAGATGAGCTGGCCATACAACTTGGCTGTGATTGCGACATCAGTCCGCTCAAACACGACAAAGGCCAGTCGCAAGACGGCCGGGTCTTGCCCGGCTCCGCCGGCCAGCAGGACTGGCACGATCTTGTTGAAGGCCACCTCACCTGTCATTCGCGCGGAAGAGGAGCTTAGCACTATGCACTGGCCAAGATGAATTCGGCTCCATTGTTCGTGCCGCTGTGCCTCTGTCAAATCCGCCGGCTGCGTGGCGGGCCAATCGGCGATGAATGTCTTCCCAACGACCTTGCCGTCCTTGACGGTCACTTCAAGCGTCGCCTTGTTGTCGGTCTCGTCGGCCTCGTGGATTTCGTTTCGCCAGTCCAGCTCAACGAATACCTCGTTGACGCCTTCGGTCAAGGCGAACGGCAGTGTGCGTTCACGGAAGGTCTCATTCGGCTTGATCGGTCCGGCTGTGTGCTCCGCCGGCTGGCTGCTGCCGGGCCGGCCACGGTAATAGAACCGTACGCCAAACGGCCCGGCCGGCCGGCTGCCTTTATTCTCGATCACGGCCGTGACGGTATAGAGCCCGCCTTCCGGATAGGGCTCAAGCCTTAGCCCTTCGGTGGCAAACGCCAACTCACATGAATCCGCCGGCTGCGCGGCCGGCTGGCCCGTTGGCGGCAAGCTCGGCTCTGCCGGGACAATCTCGATCTCGACCCGATTGCTGATGAAGCGGACAGGCGCTTCTTCGCCCGGCTTCGCCGACGGCGCAGTGAAGGCGACGTAAACGGAGTGCTCCCCGACGGAAAGAGGCAGAGGCTTGTGGTCTTGCTTGCTCTGCCAGTGCTCATCCAGCGCGATCGGAATATCGCCGTAGTGCCGCCCCGGCCCAAACCCCGAACTCTTGACATCAACTTCACCCGCCCAGGCGTACCACTGCCCATCGAACTCGAGCTCGCACAGGGACTGGGACTGACAAACAAGAAGCTCTCGCTCGCCGCGGTTCCAGACATCGGCCTTGAAGGTTAGCGTGTCGCCGACCTTCCATTCGAGCTTGTCCGCCCGCAACCTGCAGTGCACGCCCTCGACCGCCGTGCCCCAGGCTCCCGGACGCGGCTTCAACTCAATGCGCACCGGCGGCGGGGGAGCATTCTCCGGTACCGTGACCTTGGCCGTGCCGATGAAATCCGGCAGGCGCACACCGGTGTAGAATATGTTCGTTCGTGGCTCGGGGTTATATGCATAGACAATGACCGTGTAGGTGCCCGGCGGGATACGCGCGGTCTTGAACTGACCGTCCTCGCCACACGTGAGCGCATCAAATGTCGTCAGCTTCCACTCGTCGGTCTTGAGCGGGTCGCCAGTAGCCGCCGCGGGCTTGACGTAGATCAAAGCGCCCGGCACACCGGCTTCCTTTAGACCGACCACCTCACCCGTGATCGGGTGGCCCGTCTTGCGCACGAACTCGACCTCGCTGGTCTTGCCTGCGTCGAGCGTGATCGTGCGGCGGTCGCACAACGCGCCACCGCCCTGCTGGCCGACACGCAGTTCCTTCATGCGAAACAGGTCATAGACCCCGGGCGTGACGTTGCTCAAGGTCGTCGTGCCCTTGTTCGCCACGGTTGGCTCCTGGAAGCTCCCCACGCCCTTCCAGTCCTTCATCTCCCGCGTTTTGAGGTGCAGGTGGAACTGGCCTGGGTCCTCGTCGCCCTCGATGTCATAGCGCAGGACAAGCGTCGCCGGCTGAGGGAGCGTGATGAGGATCTCCTCGTCGGGCTTTGTGAGCGGAACCTGCCAGACGTGAAGCGAAGGCGCCGAAACGGTGATCGAGTCCGCTCCTTCGCCAACGCCCGCAAGGACGAAGGCGCCCTCTTTGTCCGTCGTCGTCCTCGAGCAGTAGAAGCACTCGGCCTCACCGTCAACAAGGTGCAGCCCTTGGTAACCGCCGAGGAAAACCTTGGCCCCGGCGACGGGCTTGCTGGTGTGGTCCACGACCCGGCCGTGAACCTCGAGGCCGCGCTTGAGGCGAACTTCAAGATTCTGTGCGCTGGCAGGAGCGGTCAGCGGCTCAGGCGTGACGGGCTGGGGCAGATAACCGTCCGCAAGCACGCGCAGCCACAGTATCCGGCCTTTGTGCATTCCCTGCTGCACGCTGAAGCTGCCATTTTCGTGGAGGCTTGAGTGGTGAGTGCCCCCTCCCCAGCTAATCTTCGATGGGTCTTTCGGATCCGGCCACCCTTCCTGCAACGCGAAGCCCTTGACCAGCTCGCCTGTCTCATCGTCAACGACCCGGCCGCTCAACTCGACCGTCGCCTTTTCTGGGGCAGCCACTTCAGCAGCGTCGCTCTCGTCGGCAGCCTCGCCCCCCTCCCCCGCCGGCTGCGCGGCTGGCTGGGTAGCGGCCGGTTCTGTTCCGTCCAGCGCGTAGCGCACCCCGTTCGAATCCTCGACCACGACAGGCGAGTACTTGGGGCCGAGTTGCTTGAAGACCAGTTCGTCAGGCGGTAGAGGGATCTTCCTCCAGACGACCGCTGCTCCCGAGCCGCCTTGGGGAACACTCGCCGCGAGCGTGACACCCTCGGGCAGGGCAATCTTCCATCCCTCCGCACCGTTGATGAACACAGGGTCTTCCGCGAGAACGCCCTTTTCGAGGCCGTCGGCGTCGATTCTCTGGCCACCGATGGTGGAGCCCTTGGGCAGCGTCGAATTCAACACCTGTCTTCTCAGAAGGAATACCGCCTGGCCGTCATCCGTGAACTTCACCAGCTCGTACCTGTAGGTCGTGTCACCTCTGTGGAGGACGTCCCTCCTGCTGATGACCTCCTCCTGGTCCGACTGAACAACGTGTATCGTGTACGGCTCGGTCACAACATCATGGCCATTGGGGGGGGCCGTGAACCTGGCCACGATCTGGTATGCGCCCGGCTTCTGGATGTCGAACGACGATGGCAGACGATCTGTGAAACACAGCGGCTTGTCTCTCGAGATATGGAATGCATGAGGTGGACCGTCCTTAGCCACTTGAGTGACGCCGTCGGGACCACGAATTTCAAGTGACAGCTCGACTCCCAAGCCGAATGCGACATCCTTCTCGCTGGACGTCGAGAGGATGAACGTGAAGTAGATGTTCTCGGTGGGGAGGTAACTCTGACGGTTGAAGATCATCGTCAGGCGCAGCGGTCCCTCGTTCTCGGCCGTGTCCTTGATGATCTCGGTCAGGGCAAGCGCTGCCAGCCTTTCTCCTTCCGGATACGCCCCGTCCGACCCCCTCCCCGTCGCCACGCGCAGCGGCTCAATGGCGGGCTCGCCAATCTTGACCAGTGCCGCCTTCGCCGCCTCGCGTTCGGCCGCATCGTCGCTCGCAAGCTGCTCGACCAACCGGGCGATTTCCGCCGGGTCCGCCGCCGGCTGCGTGACGGGCTTAGTCCCAGGCGCAGCGATTTCCTCCAGCAAGGCCGCCATGCGAAGGTCTGCGCGGGCCGTCTTGTTACTCGACAGCTCCACCGGCACTGGTTCGGCCCGGCCATCCCCGAGCCACGCGCCGATGTGCCACGACCCGACCGGCAGCCGCTCCAGCCGGTATCGGCCGTTGGCGTCGGTCATGGCCGGCGGATAGTCCAGCGATGCAACGGGCAACCATCCGCCCTTCTCCTTCCAGTACAGAGCCACCTTCGCGTTGGGGACGGGTCGGCCGGCCCTGTCGAGTACCTGGCCCTCCACTGCGGCCGTCGATTGCGAAAGGTCCACCACCCGATCCTTAATGGTCTGCCCGTCGCCCAGTTCGATGCGCACGGCCGCACAGACGCCCTTGATCGGGGCTGAGGGGTACCGCTCGCCGGGCTTGGTCCAGGCCGCCCACTTGCCTGCCGTCACTTCCCCGGCTGAGGGACCCTGCCACGGATACATCAGCAGGAGAAGCCCCGGCGGGACGGCGTCGATCACGAATTGCCCTTCGGCGTCGGTGATGGCTCGGAGGTGATTGGACGTATGGATGCCGATGTGTCGGTACTGCTGTATCGTCGAGACCGACAGCGGTGCCGCAGCGAGGGGTCGCCCGTCCGGTCCGAGGACCTTCCCCTCAAGCCGGCCCGCGCGGTGAAGCTCGAACACGCCCTTGTCCGGACCGTAGGTGCCGTCGGCGAGGCGATGCAGCGAGAGGTCCTCGCGGAATGCATAGCCAGCGGCACGGATCGTCAAGATCAGAGGCGACCCCGGATCGATTATCGGCAGGTGGAAACGGCCGTCCGAATCCGTCGTCGCGGTCCACGGCGGCTTGGTGGAAGAGACAACGGCGCCCGCCACACCCTTGCCGCTCATGTCCACGATCCTGCCCAGTGTCTCGGACGGCATTAACTCGCTGGTTGCGCCCGCCGCCGGCTGCGTGGTCGGTGACTCGCCACAAATGCCGGTGACGACGCGAACAGCGGTCTTCTTGCCCGGCAGCAGGGATACGTTCTGGAACTCCGCGTAGTGGATAGGCTGGACTTCGAGGCGCAGCGTTACCAGTTTAGCGTCTGTTCTCCACCATCTCGCAAAGTCGCGATGCATCAGGCCGGGCCTGTCCTTGACCCACGTATCAATGCTGCTGGCCTCGTTCAGTCGATGAGCTTTCCCCGTGTCGTCGGTTACGATGAACTGCCAGTTGAGATTGATCCACGACTCGTCCATAATGGCAGAGAATACGACGTCGTTCGCCCCGTGCGGTGGGTCCGTGAACTCCAGAACACCGTAGCCGTCATCAAGCTTGAAGCTCTGGACAGCCCCGTTGCCGTCAAGAACGCCCGACCCGATAGGCTTCCACGGCCCGGAGGCCGCGCCGATGCGGATGTCTGTCGTTTCCTGGTCCTTCTGGAACAGCTGAGCGTCAGCACTGACGGCCTCGCCGGACTCACTCTTTGAAACGCACGCACCACCCTTGCCTTGGGCGCTCAGCCGGATCAGCCCCCCCTCAGACCGGCCTGAAGACCGCACGCGATAGGCGAGCTCAACGGCTCGTAGGTCGTCCCAGGTTCGGCTTCCAAAGGGAGCGGTCTGGAGAGTGTAGGGGCGATCGGCAAGCGGACGCCCGTCGGGTTGCCACCAGGCTTTGCCAGTAGAAGGCGAGTCGGCCAAGCCGACCAGCTCGACAACGACCCCGTTCGGTAGGCGGACTTCCCATGGCGGACCATTGAGCTGAACCCCCGCCGGCTCGGTGGAGGTGTTCTTGACTTCGGCCGCCTGCTTCCGCAGCCGGGAGATCGCCTCGCGCTCGGCGATCTTCCCCGGAACCAGAAGAATCCACCGGTCTCTGCCATCAACCGGGAGGGCCCGCCAGACCTTTTCCACAGTGGCAAGATCAGCGTCAGGAAGCAGAATGCCTACATGCGGCAACGATGCCTGATCCCGAACGACCTCCTTGATCCAAGCGGCGTCATTGCCAAGAACGAGTGATACGACAGGAATAGCCTTCCCCTCTTTGGAAGTCAGCATCCCCTGAGGTCGCCCGAGATCGTCGCGGTGGTTTTCATCAACCTGCATGGAGAAATCGCCGAACCCCAATTCGCCCTTGGGAAGCCCTGTCCAGCCAGTTCGAAGGTTGCCAGTGGCGGCGACATGTATGACGGTGATTCCAGCATCAGTGACCGGGAATGTTGAACTCAAGCTGTAATCCAGCTCAACAGGCTGAGTACTCGCTTGAGGGGACGTAGCAGCCAAGGCGCTTGGGGGAATCAGCTTGTACAGGGGATCAAAGAGCATCAGGCTGATCGATATGTAGACATCCTCACCCCGCGTCTTGACCTCCTTGGGCCGGAGGATGCCGACTCTCCCGTCGGGGAGGAGTGCCAGGAAATCCTGGCCGGCCACGAAGGGATAGGCCCGGACTCCATGCTCCAACTCCGCCACGTCCCCCTCGGCGTTGTAGGTCTCGACGACGTCGGCCAGCCGCCTCTGGTCAAGGAACCTCTCGCCATCACCCCATAGGTTGTACCCCTTCGGCAAGGCCGCTGGCGTATACAGGGCCAGTTTCAGGCCGTTGAACGCCAAAAGGCGATTCCCCCGGGCTTGATCCCACGCCAGGACCGGCCCTTCCTTGGCGCTTAAAGCCTGATAGGCCGCTGCACGGGTCTGCTGCTCTGTTCCCTTGGGCTGGAATGGGTTGACATAGACTGTGGCCATCTTGTCCAGGTTGATCCCTTCCAGCCAATGCCAGCCGCGATCACCACGATTGGTGAGGACGATCTGTACAGAACGGTAACCGCCTTCCAGCTTGTGTATGGCATCGACGTAACGGCCTACGGTGGCCATTTCATCACTCGTCAACCGGGCAAGGGCCTTCTTGATCTCAGGGATGGCCTCCGGCCTCCCGAATCCGGCGAGGTGTTCCGCAATCAACCATCGAGGCCCGATGTTCGGCTTGTTCAAGGCGGCGAGGAGGGCCTGGAACGCTTCATCGCCACCGAGTTGGCTCAGAGCAACGCTGGCGGCGATGGTGTTCTTCTCCAGCAGCGGCACGATTGCGGCCACGTGCGCTCGATTGCCCGACTTGCCAAGCACCACTAGCGAGCAGTGAACGACGTTGGAATTTCTGGAGTCGAGGCCCTTGCGCATCAACGCCTGCACGTCGGGATCCTTGGCCATCGTCTCAAGGACTTGTACTGCATGGGCGTCGCCAGGGCCGCCTTGGGCAAAGAGCCGAGACACCGGCTCGGCCACTGCCGGGCCCATTTCGCTGAGCCGTTCCGCGGCCAATTCCCTGGTATACTCGTCCTCGCTCTTGAGTTGCTCAATCAAGGAGGCTACTTCCGAGTTGTCCTGTCCGGTTGCCCTTATGACTGCCAGCGGGATCGCCACGGCCGCGATGAGGGCGGCGAGAATGATGATGCCGATGCGCGTCAGGGCGCGGCGGTTGCGCGTGGCGTCCAGAATGGCGAGCAGCCGGCCTTCGAGCTTGCTCTTGCGGGCCATGGCGATGGAGTTGTACGTGGCCAGCATGCCGCTCTTGAGACCGCTGGCGATCTCCAGCAGGTGCTCAGCGTAATCGCTGGGCCGGACCGAGGATGGCTCGCCTGCCGCGGACGCGGCAAGCGCCCCGCCGGAGAGCACCAGGTCGTCGCACGCAGCCTCGGCCTCGCGCTGCATCAGCTTGAAGGCCATCCAGCACAGCGGGTTGAACCAGTAGAATGCGCAGGTGACGTGGGCGACGAGCTTGGCCAGGCAGTCGCGGCGCTTGGCATGGGCCAACTCGTGCAGCAGGACGACCCAGCGGCGCTCGACGGGCCAATGCTCCGCCTCGGCCGGCAACAGCAGCTTCGGCCGGAACGTGCCCCAGACCATCGGCATCGGTTCGTCGCTGCTCTGAAGCAGCGAGACCCGCCGCGTCAGCCCGACGGCCTGGGCGGCACGCTGAGAGAGCGTGGCCCACACGCCGCCGGTGATCCGGCGCGAGTGCCGCGCAAGCCACCACAGGCTGATTCGCCCCAGCAGAAGCGGAAGCAGGCACACAATCGTCCCGGCAAGCCATATCGCCACAGACAACAGGACGGCCCATGTCCACCTCGACTGGCCTGCTGCCGAGCCCGCTCCGGTTGTATCGGTCGTGGCCTGCGGTGCCTGTTCATGTGCAACGGCTGGTGGCGACGACGTGCCGGGTTCGGACGTGTCGTCAGTCAGAGCGGTTGGCGGCCCGGGGTGCATGCGGGCTTGACCCGCACCCTGGAGCGGATCGGTCTGGCCCGACTCTGCTGGAGGCGAATCGGCGGGAGAAGGGGAAGCTGGTTCAGCGGACCCGACGGGCATCTCGAACTTGACCCAGCCCGGCAGCACGCGCCATGACGGCAGAGCCGCTGAGACAAGCGGCAGTGCCAGCAACGCCGCGAGCGCCAGCAGCCAGACCACCTGCCGGGCGGCGGCCGACGCCTTCCGCATGGCCAGCACCAGCACCCCCGCAATGGCCAGCAGCACCATTCCTTTGGCGGCAACGTCCAGTAGGACGGGCAGCGCGTCGAAGGCCCACCGTTGCAATGGTTCCAGCACGGTGTTCATGGTTGCCTCTCCTTGCCCCGGGCCTGGCGGATCAACCCGGCCAGCCGCCTGAGTTCTTCATCCGATATGTCGGTGTCCTTCTGGGCCAGATGGGCGGCGACGGCTTGGCGGAGCGAGCCGCCGAAAAAGGTGTCCACGACCCGCCGCATGGCCGACGGCCCGGCCTTCTGCGCCAGCACGGTCGGCTGATAGATGTACTTCCGGCCCTTCTGGTAATGCCTGAGGTGGCCCTTGTTCTCAAGGATGCTCATGAGCCTGCCCAGCGCTCCGCGAGCGGGCGGATCGAGGATCTCGGCCAGCACGTCGGAGACAGACGCCTCCCCGTGCGAGTAGACAATGTCCATGATCTGCCGTTCCCGCCGGCTCAGTTGCGACTGAAGGTCCATAGGTCAGCCCTCCGTTCCCGTTCGAGTCGACTGCCCCGGCCCAACAAGGGATTTGACAGCCGGCCGGAGCGTTTGTTCCATGTACGCCTAACTTATTAGGCGCTGCACCTAACTGCGTCAAGAGGAAAATAATAATTTTTTATGATCACAAGCAGGGGTGAGCACAAGGGGCGAGTGTTCAGCGTCAGCGTCTTTGGCAGAGAGGGCAGACCGTGGCTGGGTTGCAGATCAGCCCGCACGCCGTGACCTTGTGCGCACGACTGCCACTTCCCCAAGCCCAATGGCTGGACCGCAGTGGTCCGCTCAGCGGAACCCATCTGTCGCTTCAGCGGCTAGGGTTCACCTGCACGGGAACGTCTCGACGAGTTCAGTGGAAGCGAATGCCCGCCTCGGATTTCGGCCTTGCAGAGATCCCAACCGCCTTTCAGTCCTGGGGACAATCTGGGGACACAAAGAGGTCAAAACGGACGGGAAGAGGCCGAACTAGACCGAAACAGAACGAAGTCGATTCGGTGTCGGAAGCCGCTCGCCGCAAGGGAGATGCAGTGTAAGCCGTTGCCGATAAACTGCTTGCCAAAACGGCCTCGATAGGACTTAAAATCCCTCGGGGCGACCCCGTGCCAGCTCGCGTCCGGCCTCCGGAACTTCTTCTTTCCCAATGCCTACGGTTCATGCAGAACCGTCAGAGAGCGGCCCGAAGGTGGAACAGGGGACTCGTAGTCCCCGTGGGTCACAACCCGTGCGGGTTGGACTCCAACGCCCGACCATCTTCACTCTTCGCCACTTACGACTCAAGCAAGAACCCTGAACGCCGGCGCGGCCGTCGCACACGGGACAATGAATCCCCTGGATGATCGCGCCCGTCTTGGGTTCTGGGCCTCAAGCGCCATTCTCCCACAGCCACTTGCGACTCATCCCTGATCGCCTGCATGCGTCGCCCAAAGCGCCAGGGGACAATCTGGGGACACAGGGAAATCAGAGCGTCTTGCCGACGTGAAGCTCACCTTCTCGAGCTCGTCGAGCGGGAAACGCGGAAGGGACGCTGCATCACGTGGTGGCCGCCGGCAACCACACGGCGTCCTGCTCGATGATCAGCGCGACGCCGCGGATGACACGTTCGTTTGTCCGGTTGCCGCGTTCCTCCTTCCGGTGGGTCTTCTGTTCCTTGCTCCCGGGTGTCAGGGTCATGCTCTGAATCCGGTCTACGGGAACTGACGAGACGGGTCCCGACAGGGCGGCAGAGAATGGTCATGTCGTGGCGAAGAGGAGGACGGCGAGGCCGAAGAAGACGGCGGTGAGCAGAAGTTTCGTCGTGCCGGTGTGGCGCTGGGCGAGGCGCGCCAGCGAGGCCGACCGCAGGCCGAAGTAGACGAGCATGAAGATCACGACGAGCGGCAGGATGAACATGACGTTGTAGAGCACCAGATAGCCGAGCGCGTGCAGCCGCAGCGCGGCGTCGCGCAGGACGAAGACGATCGTGGGCAGGTAGACTTGGCCGGTGCAAATGGACTCGAGCACAGAGATGGCACAGCCGGTAGCGAGCGCGGCGATGACGAGCTTTCTCGACGAGAGGCCGCTCCTCATCACATCGTGTATGCGCCGCTGGACGGCGCGCGGGAGCTTGAGTTTCATGTCGGCGCCGGAGCGGTCGCGCCGCCATACCAGGTAGTCATAGAGGCTGTAGAGGCCGAGTACGGCGGCCAGCGCAGCGATCGCGTACGTGATCCCCTTCGCGATGCCGATGGAGACCGAGAATGCCTGGATCGCCCTGGCGATCCCGAGGCCGAGAAGGAAGTACGTGACGAAGACGGCGAGCGTGAAGCACACGCCCACGACGGCGATCTGCCTCCGCGACTTGCCGAACCGTGCGAGCAGCGAGATGAAGAAGACGATCGTGGCGAACGCGCACGGGTTGATGCCGTCGACAAGACCGGCGCCCGCGATCGCCAGCGGCCCGATGGTACGGAACTTCTCCAGGACAAGCGCAAACGACGATGAGTCCGGATTGCCCACGCCCGCGACTTCGGGAGGCCACTGGCTGGCCTGGCCGTCATCGAGCCGGGCGCTCACCGTCGGCCCAAGCTTGGCGTGCACCTCGTCCCACCCGTCGAGCAGCGTCGTGCCGACGTAGATGATCGGCGGCGCATGCTCGATGCGCCCGTACTCCTTCTCCATCCTCAGCATGAGCGCATAGCTGTCGAGATCGTCGATCTCGAACAGACGAACCGCCACCCGGCGCTGGGTCTTCTCCAGCTTCTCGAGCGCCTTCCTGGTGGCGGCGCATTCCTCGCACGTCGACGAGTGGAAGTACGTTATGCAGACCGCCTTGGCTTTGGCGACCGGCTTTGGGGCCGCAATCTCGACGGCAGGAGAAGTGCTCTCCCGGGAATCGCCCTCTGCGTGCTCGATGAAGCCCGTGATCCGGATGCGTGCGCGGGGATTGGCGGGATCGTTCGACTCGATGTAGATGTACTTCTTGAGCTTGCCGCGCCGGCCCTTGGTGTCCGTCTCCACCGTGATTGTCGCCCGCTCGCCTGGCTCCAGCGTGTCCTTGTCGACCGAGACCTTGGTGAAGCACTTGCACGAGCCACGAACGCGCCTGATCTCCAGGCTCTTGCCGCCAGCGTTCTCGACCGGGAACGTCCGGGTAAGCTTCGCGCCCTCTGTCACCGTGCCGAAGTCCCACTCCGGACGAGGCAGGTTGATGCGCGGCTGGCCTTGGCTTGCCCCATGAGCCGACTGGCTCAGGGCAACGAGCGTGATAAGAACGGCCGCTGCAAGCCAGAAGAGCGTGGCATTGGACCATCCGTGGAGTCCTTGGTTGCCCGTGCGGCCCCGCCGTCTTGTTGCTGCCTGGGAGTGCTGCACGAAGAGCTTGCTCGTCGGGTTCTTCGCTTGCCCGCCGGTTCCCCGTCGTCGTTGACCGTCGGAGCGCTTAGCTATCATCCCTGCAGCCACCTCCACGCGAAGACAGCCCAACCTCACCGAAGACGAATGTGCGCGAGCCGGGAACGCAAGTCAAGAGCGAGCACGTAAGCGCGAGAAGCTCTGCCGGGCAATTGGACGCAAGCAGTCTCTTGGGGATCACAAGATGAGAGCCAACAAGAGCGTCACCGGACCGTTAGGGACACAAGAGAAAAACAGCACGAAAATGCTTCACAGTTGACGAAAGGGTGTGTTATGTTGCTGTGAGTTCGTGGGAGCGGGCTCTCTGCAACAGAAGACCTAGTTCACCAAATGCACTCCCGCGGCAACTGATGGCCAGAGGTGGTTCTTCCTGGGGGCGATCTCGTTAACGGGGTTCACCCGCTGAATTGCCCACTGAAGGTGGCTGGACGTGGCGACGCTGCAGCGGGAGAAACGACTCAGGGTCAGACCTGATGAGGGCGCTGACCTGGGTCATGAGGGCGACTCTGAAGCCCCGCGCCTGTGATGGGTGCGGGGCTTTTCGTGTTCTGGTGAGATGACACAGGCTTCTGGTGAGCTGACGGAAGGAGGCTAGACCATGGCGTTCATTCGTAAGCACAGGTTGGTGATGGTGCCGCTGGGCGTCGCGGCGGTCGTGGTGATGGGGGTACTCATGCTGCTGCCGTCAAAGTCCGAGGAGCCAGCTGCGCAGCCCTCTTTGGCGGAGCAGGTGCGTTGGTTAACGAGGGAAGCCGACGACCCACAAGCCGCGATTGCGCTGGCCCAGCAGTATCTGGCGGCAGACCCCACGCCGACGATGGAGCGCCAGCGCGTCCACTACGAGTTGGCGGTCGGGTACTGGTTCGCCGAGGACCACGCGGCGGCTCTTGCCACATTCCGCCAGGTGGTGGCCGACTACCAGAACGTCGAGCTCGACAGAACCTCGGCCGACTTCAAGGTCGACGACGCGCAGTTCTTCGTCGGCCGTTTCGAACTCGACCACGGGGATCGGGCCGAAGGTCTTGAGGCGCTGGCGCAGCTGATCGCCGGCTTCCCGGAGTCGGACCGCCGGCCCGAGGCGATGCACGCGCTTGCGTGCGAGCTGGCTATCGACGGTCAATTCGAGCAAGGCCGGGCGCTCGCGCTCAGTCTTGCGACCGACTATGTCGGCAACCCGCTCGAGCCGCAGGCGTTCCACTATGCGGTGGCCTACCTGCTTTCGCCCGAGGCGAGTGGGCAAGGACCGACCCGGCAGGGAACGCTCAACAAGCAGGAGCAGACGGGCAATCTCGCGGAAGCGAAGACATACGTCGAGGCGCTGATCAGCAGGCACCCGAACGCGCCCGAGACGGTGATGTCCGTTCAGCAGGTGATGTGGCACTACGCCTACGTCACCTTTGAATACGAAGAAGCCGAGCCGTGGGCGCGGCGCATCATCGAGTTGTTCCCCGGCACGAGGGCGGCGGCGGAAGCGCACCTCGATCTCGCTAAGCTGGGCGTGCACGTGCGCGAGGATTTCGACGCAGCCTATCCGCTCATCGACGAGGCAATGGCGTGGGCACTCGGGCACGAGGACTGGGGCCTCCTCGCCATGGCGATGCATGCCAGAGGCCAAGTCCTCAACAGGGAGCAACGTTTCGACGAGGCGCGCGAGGCTTTCCTCGAGACGCTTGCCTTCGTTGACGAGCATGCTGAGGCCGAGTGGCTACGCATTGAGACCAAAGCCGACTACGCAGGCGCTTACTTCAGCGAGGGGGAGTGGCTCGCCGCGCAAGATGAGACCGCGGCGGCGCAGGCCAACTATGTCGCGGCGTCACAGGAATACGCCGCGGCCGTCAACCGGCACGCCGACGACGTTGGCTGGGCGCCGTACCTGAAGTTCCGGCTCGGCCTCTCCTACCTGAAAGCCGGCGACCGTGCGGGAGCAAGACAGACCTTTCTGCGATTGGTCGACGAGTATCCGGACAACAACTGGGCGTGGCTGGCCTTCAGCTACATGGACCTGGGTCGGCCCCGTCCGGAACGACCTGCCGCCGTGCGGATCGACGAGGAGGAAAACCAATGAACCGCTCAACGACGTGTGGAGCCTACGGCGTTCTTCTCGCCGCCTGTGCGCTCGTGGCCGGCGTGGCCTTTGGGCCGGCGCGGGCCCTGGCAACGGAGGGCGGTCCGATCGAGTTCGATGAAGAGCTGACCGTGAAGATCGAAGGAGATGACCAGGCGCTGGAGGGCGATTGCGCTATCGCACGCGGGCAGACGTTCTACGTCAGCGTCGAGGTGTGGGACCCGGACGCTGTGCAGGATCCGGGCATCGTCATGGACGAGATCGTGTGGGTCAAGTGGTACCGGCGCAAGCAGAACGCCGACGAGACATGGCCCGACTGGAACGAAGTGGACGAGGACTCATCGCCATCCTATGTCGGCAGTGGGCACTACGAGAGCACGCTGGAGCAGACCATTACCGAGGACGGCGTCTATCAATTCCGCGCCAAGGCCGAGGACGAGGGCAGCCCCTACAATGATCCCGTTGGGGTCTCTCCCACGAGCTCAGAAGTCTCCATTTATGGCGTCGAATACGTGATCGCGTTGCCGAATCCTGAGGAAGTCAAGGCCGGCAACGATGTCGAGCTCACCGGGAAAGCGTACAACAAAGGCCCGAACGGTGAGCGCTACTATGACACTCACGGCAGCCAAATCAGCGGTCAGTCAGATGATGACATCGAACTGAACGCCTCGTTTGAGTGGGCCGTTAGTCCGGCGCTCGGCACACTCGATCCGACAGATGGCGTCTCGACCACCTTCAGCGCCGGCCAGGAAGGGGGCACCTGCAGCGTCACGGCGACGCATGACTCGAACGATATCTCAGGCTACTCGCAAGTCACCGTGTACGTTGTCGATTACGTGCTCGTCAGCTCGAATCCGACCTGTGTCGAGGTCGATGACGACGTCGGGATCAGCGCGACGGCCTACAGCTGCGGTCGAAACGGTGAACGCTATTACGACGAGTATGGTAACGCGATCGATGGTCAGCCCGATGACGACGTCGTGATGGGCGGTACGTTCAACTGGTCGGTCAGTCCCACACGCGGCACGTTCGATCCAAGCACCGGCACGTCGACAACGTTCACCGCCGGCGGTGTCGCGGGTTGGTGTACGGTCACAGCCACCCATGTAACGAGCGGTGTTCCCGGCAGTGCGGACGCCCTGGTCTACGAGGACAATAACGGCGAGCTTACCGATGAAGTGGTGCTCGTCACCGTGTCGCCCGCGCAGACTTATCTGTGCGAGGGTCAGCAACAGCAGTTCGAAGGGCACGCTTGGAAGCAAACTGGGGAGGAACTGGACGGGGCGACGTTCACCTGGTCGGTCCTCAATTCCGCAGTCGGCACGCTTGATCCGAGCAGCGGTGCTTCAACAACCCTGACCGCTGGCACGAGCCCCGTCTGCGGCAGCGTCACCGCGAGCCACTCGAGCAGCGGCGAATCCGGCAGCGCCATCGTGATCGTAGATGGCGTCTATACGACGTCAGAAAGCCTTGTTTTCTACGTGGACTTCACGTCGAGCAGCGAAGATTGGGCGATCAAGATCGACGATGCCGAAGAGGAATCTGGCAGCGGGGATATCTCCGGGGTAAGCATCGATCTGGACGAGTTGGACAATGGCGAGGACTACACGGTGCTTATCGACTTTGAGGGCACAGATATCGACGACATCGAATTCACGATTACTATCGATGAGAACGACAACGACCTGGGCCTGACCATCGATGACCCGGATACCGATGAGTCAATCTCCGGGTTCTGAGGCGACTCGAGGAGAGCATCGTTATGAAGCCAATGCGTCGGAGAGGGCCGTCCTCGATATGGAAATGCGGGGTCGCGTGCGGAGCCGCTGCGTTGTGCTGGGTTCTGGGTACAGCCATCGCTAGCGGCTCCTCGCTGACGCCGCATGAGGACTACGTGGAGCAGTACGAAAGCCTCGATCCGTATGACAGGCCGACGGCCTTGGAGTTGCAGGAGGCATTCCTTGCAGAAGCCGAACGGTACATCGAACAGCACCCAGGCGGACCAGAGATCGTTCAGGCCAAGCTTAACAAGGCAATTGCCCTGAGCTCGTTTGGCCGAAACGGCGATGCAGAAGCTGACGCGTTGTTCAAGGAGATCCTGTCTGAGCACCCCGACTCGCCACTGGTCCCTGAGGTGATGTACTACCACGCAGAGCTCCTGTGGCACGGATTCAACAGGAAACGCTGCGACGAGGTTCCGGGGATCGCGCTTCAGCTCATCGAGCGATTCCCAGAGTCGGCAAAGGCACCCTTGGCACTTGTACAGGTAGCCAACAGCTGGGTTTTCGTCCCCCCAAAGGATACCCAGCGCGCTCGCGCGTTGTGCGAACGCGTCGTGAAGGAGTATCCGGACACGGAGGCCGAGATCGAGGCACGCTGCACTCTGCTAGACCTGGCGGTGAGAAAGCTTGACGCGAAGCTGGTAGCACAACGTGTTGACGAGCTCCTTGTTCGATTCGCCGACTCGCGCGGCATCGCGCCGCCCGCAGTATGGCGGCGTGTGTTGCTCCAGCGTGCGAGCATCAGCTGCCGCTGCGTTGGTGACCGGGCGCGCGCCGCCAAGGTGCTCGAGCAGGTCATCACCGCGTTTCCTGGCACGGGCATGGAGCTCGAGGCACGCCGCTACCTGATTTGGTCTAACGTGGAGTCCGGCACAACCGAACGCGTCAAAGAGCTAATCGGTGAGCAAGTCAAGCGTTTCAGAGATAGCCCGGAAATCGTCTCAGCTGACATGTGGTGCTCTCTGCTGCTTGATCACGCTATACGAGCGTGCATACATAGGAAGGTAAAGGACTGGTCACTGGCAGAATCACTCTGTGCGGCGGTTATCGAGACGTGCCCTGAGTCGCATGGCTGGCTTGCTCGATACGAATTGGGGCACATCGCCGAAGCGAAGGGAGCCGTCAACGAAGCCATAGACGCTTATGGCGCCATCGTTGAGAAGTGGCTCAGCGAGTCCGCCGAGCCCGGCCCGGAGATCGTCGCCCAGGCCATCGCTCAGTCCCTGTTCGGCCTGGAGCGGCTCATTGATGGCAAGCCGGACCTGCGGCGAATTGGCATTTTCCTGCGCAAGTACAGGAATACGCCGGCAGCGGTCGGCCTTGTCAGCAGCGCGGCACTGCGCCTGGGCGAGCGTGACGAGTTGAGCCAAGCAATGGCGCTGAATGAGGAACTCCTCGCTATGCCTGGACAGGCGGCCCTCTGCCGATACTTGTCGACCATCGACCGCATGTTTCCGCCCAAGCTTGTGATCGCCTCGTGGAACAGGCCGCGGGCGTTGCCGCTTCTCAATGATCTGCTCAAGGCGGCGCGGTACTGGTCGTCCGCCCGTAAGGACCGGCTGCGGTGCAACATGGTGACCTGGCACAAGACGCAGTCTGTTTTCGACGAGGTGGCCGCGCTGCAGAAGTACTTCGCGGCCCGGGGTGAGGCCGGCCGCGTCGTCGACGCGCAACTGCTTGCCGTCCATGTAGCTGTTGAAAAGGGGCGCAAGAACCGGGCGATCAAGTTAGCCAGCGAGTTGATGGCCCAGGATATCGATCCTGCCACCCGCCATCAGGCCGAGCTTTTATGGCTGTTCGCCGAGTACGAACGGCGAGCCGACAAGATTGCAGACACGATTGCCGCACGGATCGAGCAGGCCGACGATCCTGACGAGAAGGCGCTTCTCCATATCCTGCTGGGCATACGTGCGTGGCGCGAATTCGAGTTGGACGAAGCGGCGACGCATTTTGGGGCCGCCAAGGCGGTCGCACATGACCAGTATCTGCTGCAGGCAGCCCGGTGCCGATTCGACGCAATAAGAAAGATCAACGCTGCAGGGCGGACCGCCGAGCTCAAGCGCGCTTCGGCGGGGACGCCCGTATCGGTTACTGGTGAGGAATAAAGCAGTACGGCTGATTTCGGAGGTAGGAATGATGGGTCGCAAGCTTGTTCTCATTTGCCTGGCACTGATCGCCATCGCGCTGGTGTCTGTGCGGGCGCAAGCTGAAAACAGGATGTTGACGGTCTCTTTCCGCGTCGAGGTTGAGACGGTCTCCGTGGGCGAGTCGCCCTGGGGCGCCTACGGTTATCCCGCCACCAAGGCGACGTTCATCCTCGACTGGAACGACTACGACGGAACGCCTAACGGCACGCAATACAAGGTGCGCAGGTCGATCGACGGCGGAGACTGGGAAAACCTTGGCACGGTCATTGACACGCAAGGTACCCAATATGCAGATGCCATAGACCCCGTCTATTTGCCGGGCAACGCGGCCTGGGTGCAGGCGGCCGCGGAAGCGCAGGCGAAGCGCATGGCCACCGCTGGAGGCAAAAGCACGACCTATGAGGTCTTCACTTACCCCTGCAACAACCACCGGGGAGAGATCGAACTCAATGCTGAGTGCGAGAGCAACGCTGCGGGTGGAATCGCATCGACTTCCTCGGGGAGCAGCTCGGCGGCTTCAGACGCATCAGGCAACTCGCCGACGGGGTTCTATGTCAACTACACCACCAAGCTTATCGATACCTATGTGGGTTGGACGTCCGAACAGAACCCCGGCATCATGCGCGAGACCGACATCTGCCCCGGCTGGGTCCACAATTGGGACAAGCGCTTGGTGCGATTCGACATCGATGATGGCGGCTACAAGTATGAGCTCTGGCGCGGCACGAGCCGGATCGGCTTCTCCGAGGATGAGAATGGCGGATTTCACTGCGATCCCGATGTCAAGAACTTCTCCGTGGTTTTGTGGACGTACTCCGACCCTGACGAGCTGCAGGTCCGCTACGGCGGCCGCGTGTACTACTTCGACTATGACTTCAGCGGCGCAGAGGATTGGCAGAAGATCACCGAAGAGCTGAAGATCCACCAAGAGTCATCCTCAGGCTTTGATGGATACTACCTGCATTACGAGTACAACGACACCAGCGGCTTACTCGAGACGATCAGCGACAACTCGAACACACCGCTCCTTGGCTTCTGGTACGACGACAATGACCAACTGGAGTCGGTCACGGCTAACACCGACGGCGATGATGATGCCGACGACGTGGTCGTGGCAAAACTCACGTATGATGCAGGCGAAGTCCGGATGTTGGCTCAGATCGATTACTGGCACGGCACCGCGGAAGCGCAGACATACAAGTATTTCTATGACGACACCTACGAGAAGGTGCTCGAGCAGGAGGAGCGTCCTTCTGGCGATAGAATCGTCTACGAGTACGCCGACTTCATCGATGGCGATGCCGATTCGCGCGACATCGCCCAGAGCTTCGTGTTCCTGAACAAACAAACCGTGCAACATGGCGAAGACCCGCCCGAGACGACTAATCATCTTCGCACCGAGACTCAGGTTGTCATGGACGTGGATAGGGCCCTACAGGCTCGTCATGCGCGCGGCCGAGGGCGAGACCGGAGACCCCACGAAGTGGTACTATACGCGCGAGTACTTCCCGAGGAAGGAAGAGGAGGGCGACGCCCTATACACGGTATATGAGTCTGAGACGGTCAGAAAGAATGGCGATGAGTGGGAAGTCCTCTGGACGCGTACAACCAGAATCGGCCTCAAGGGAATGGTTGCAGAAACGCTTCTGGAGGGCGAGCACGACGAAGGCACCTTTTGCGAGAAAACAACGTACGAGTACAGCTTCAACGAGAACGAGGACGTGACGGAAGTCAAAAGCCGCACGCGGCGCACGAGCGGCGACCCAGCCGGCAGCTACGACTCGACGACGACGTACACGTATGCCCTGGGGAACAACAAAGTCAAGAAGACTGTAACTGAGGGCCCGGACGGCGTGAAGCACGTAACCGAGTACATCGTCGTCGATGAGGAGACACAATACGGCACCCTCGAGTACGCTCAGGACCGCATCGCCAAGAGCTGGACCGAGGACGCATCCGGGAACAAGACAGACGAAGTTGAGTATGCCTATTATGGCAGCGACGACTCGATGCGCAAGTTCAAGCTCGCATGGGTCCAGAACGCCTGCTGCGGGACGACTGAATACGACTGGAACGCCGATCACACGCTCAAGAGCGTCGAGGATCCTTTGGGCAACAAGACCGAGTACGTCTATAGCTATGCTGATTCAGGGTCATTTGACCAGCCGTGGAAGGTTAAGCGGCCGGGCCAGAACGGTCAGACCCTCGAGATGGTCCACACCTACACGGCAAGCAACCAGATTGAGACGGCGACCTTTCCGCCGGCCGAGTCTGGCGCGGAGCAGTTCGTCGTCGAGTATGAATACGACGATGACGGACGGATTACGCAGGTTCGCAGAAGGTACGGCTCAACATACACCTCGCGCGTCAAGTACGCGTATGCGACGGACGGCTCCGCCTTCCTCGAGAAGATCGAGCGGGCGGAAGACCCCAACGACGCGGGCGAGGAGTACGAGTGGGTCGTCATGGCCGCGTACACCTACGATTTGAGCGGCGCGGTGACAAAGGTCCGTAACGGCCAGGATAACCCCCAGAGCGGCGGCGACAGCGAAGTCCAGTCCATCTACGACGAGTATGGCCGCATCGCGAAGAAGCGTGTGCGAAAGGCAGGCGCGCCCGGCACGGACGAGACGGACGACTACTTCGTCGTCACCACGTACGACTACTACCCCAACGGCGGCATCTGGAAGGTTACCGATGCCCGTGGCGTTACCGTTGAACATGAGTATTGTGATGACAACAACGTCAACGCCGGCAAGCTCGAGACGATCGACTTCCCGAACGACAGCGACATCGCCTACACGTATGATGCGACCACCGGCTACGTGACACAGGTCACCCAGGGCGGCTTGAGCGTCCTCTGGAGCTATGACAACTTCGGCCGCCTCAAGCAGTACACGGACGTCTGGGGCAAGACGATCAACATTGACGGCTACGACGCGTCGGGTAGAATCACCGCATGGCGGTACCCCGGCTACTCGGCCGGGAGCGAGATCGCCTACAGCTACGACGACGTCGGCCGCCTGACGACGATCACCGACAAGATGCCGGCCGGCGACGACCAGGTCACCGAGATCGACTACGACCAGGACACGGGCGCCATGGTCACGGTCACCCTGCCAAACGACACGGTCACCACGCTCGAATATGACAACCTCGGCCGCCTCACCGCGCTCGTGAACGCCAAGAGCGAGGGCGGCGAGACGATCACCTCGTACGCCTACGACTACACAAACAACGGCGTCCACAGCGGCTTCGGCCAGGTCGAGCAAATCACCCACGAGGACGGCCGGTACGACACGTTCGCCTACGACGCCCACGAACGCCTCATCACCGAGCACTACCGGACGCCGCAGGACACGACGCTCTTTCGGTACGGCTATGAGTACGACGACGACGGCAACCGGCTCAGCAAGCAGTACGACGGCAATGCGAACAAGGTGGTCTGGTTCTCGGACGAGACCGACCGCACGATGATCGACAACGACTTCGGCCCGTCAAACCAGCTGGCGCGGATGTGGACCGGAAGCGGCAAGACGACGGGCACGAAGCACACGGTCTGCGGGTCGTTCGAGGACGAGAACATCGCGTCGATCGAGGTGGTCTCCAAGACGACGGGCGACACGGAGGTCGACAGCGTGACGGCCCAGATTCGCGACGGGCTCTTCATTGCACGGGCCCTGAACTTCTTCGACGGCTCGAACCTGGCGACGAAGGCGACGGCCACGGCGACAGATCTCGCGAACTACACGGACGTCGAGACGAACACGGGCATTGACCTCGACACGACGTTGGATGTCTGGTACGAGTATGACGCGGCGGGCCGCCGTACGAAGAAGTGCGAGGCGGGCGAGTACGACTCGGGCGACCCGTACACGCAGTACTACTGGAACGACGCCGGCTACCTCAAGCAGGTCGACATCGACTACGGCACGGACGCGACGCCCCGCTACGCGCGCGCGTGGCTGACGTGGGACCCAACAGGCGAGCTCGTCAAGCTCGAGATCCGGAGCGGCTCCGTCCTCACCGAGTTGACGCCCGGCTCTGGCGGCACCCTTGTCTACCTCACCAAGTGGACCTACTTCGGCGGCGCCGTCCTCGTCGAGCGTGACGAAGTCCCGGCCACCCCCAAGGAGAAGGAGTATGTCTCCGTGGCCGGCGCCTACCTCTACCAGGTCGACGCGTCCGACGCCTACTGGTATTACCGCTACGACGGTGGCGGTTCCGTCGCCGCCCTCACCGACGCCTCGGAGAACATCAAAGCCCTCTACGAATACGACTCGTTCGGCCTCAAGCTCACCAACGCCGGCACCGTCGAGAACACTTTCGGCTTCTACGGCGGCACGCTGCTCGAGAAGGTCGGCCTCATCCACCAAGGGGGTCCGCGTTTCTACGAGGCCGAGACGGGGGTCAACCTGTCGAGGCGAAGCGACTTGGGCAACAGCACAACCAGGGCCACCTCCGTCGCCGTCGCGGCGCTAGCCTTCGCGGGCGCCCTAGTCCTTGCAGGTCGTGGAAGAATCCGCCGCTCGGTCGCTTTTCTTGCGATCTGCATAGGGGTCGGGGCTGTGTTGTGTCTTGTTACGGTCCCTTACGGCTTTCCCGCCGGCTCGTGGAAGTTCAATGTGACTCGTCATGCTGACCAGCCGGGCCAAGTGGACCTTGAGATAGGCTACCGCCCCGATGCTGAGGAGGCAGAGAGATGCGAAGAGATATTCTTTCGCCAGATTGCGTGGTCGCAATACCGGACAAGACACGGGTGGCGTAACACCAACCTGGGCGGGTGGCATTGCGACCCGCCAGGTTCCGATCGCTACCCTGACCAGAGGCCGTTGCCGCATTCCGACGGATCCGTAAGTGCAGCTATGTCAGATGATCCCGGCCGGTCGCCAGGCGTTGGCCGTTCGAATATGCGTCAACGCTTTGAAACGTGCGCCGTATGCGAGGAGTGCGAGTCGGGCCAGCTTGTTGCTCTTTCATGCATTCGGTGGCAGCTCACCGTCTCCAACAACAGGGCACAAACGGTATTCATCCAGACAGCGGGGGACAGGGACACAGGCCGCCGACCTCTCGTGCTGCTGCCGGCCAGCGACGAGCGTGCCTGTGGTGTTATGAACATGGCGGGGCTGCCGGCCTCCGAAACCTTCCTGAGTCTGTACGATGATATGCACTGATCAAGACGTGCAGGAACGCAGTGCCATGCGGTCGTGCGCACTTGTCGCGCCATGGAAGCGGCTCGTCTTTGCGGCGGCCGCGGTGCTTCTCCCGATCGTGGCTTGTGGCGAAGGCGTAAGCGCAAGCGTGGAGGTTCGCTGCGTCTACGAGACCGGTGGAGACCCGATTCCGGGAGTCATTGTCGAAGTAGTTCCGTCTGATAGCAGTGGCCATGAGCTCAGAAGCTGGGTACTCAGGCGACGAGAAGCAAAAAGCCAAGCGACGAGTGCTGACGGCACAGCTTTGTTTCAGGGAATACCGGTGGGTGACTACGATGTTGTCGTGATGAATCCATATGATCTCTGTCACATGCGCGAGCTTGGGGCAACCAAGTTCCGGTGCATGGGCGAGTTGCCTCGCCAGACCGTGAGCCTGTCGGCCGAAAAGCCGCGGGCTGAGGTCACGTTCCGCTTGGAGAAGGGCGCAAGTCTGGAAGGGCATGTGCGAAGAAGGGGCGGAAGTCCCCTGTGTGGCGTGATGCTCAGCGTGCTCGAGCGGGATTCAGGAGAGGAAGTCGCACGTGGGGTTACCGACGACCGTGGGCATTACGAACTTAGGGGGTTGTCTGTTGGGAGGCCGGCTCTCCTTCGCATCGTTTCCACTGACTGCATCCGCCCAGATGAACTCGATCGGCTACCAGTTGTCTTCCGTCGGCCGTATGTGCTTTGGGAAGAGGATGTGAACCCCCGCGAGATGACGAATATCGTCGACGTCCATGTGCCGACCATGTCGCTGATGACGCACGTCGATGTCCTCCAGCCCATCTGGCCGTTCCCGCGCCAGCGCGGCTTGGTGGTCGGGGTGTGGGTGGGTGATACGGCATCTCCGCCGTCCGGCATGCCCGAAATCCGATTCGACCTAGGTCATGGGACGCGCGTTGTGACATCCGGGTTGGCTTGCGAGCGCCACGAGGTTCTGCTGCCCGACATGCCAATCGGACCTGATTTGACTGCTGCTGTCGGGGTTCTTGTGCCCGATACGCGCTCCGTTCCTCGGAGCGTCCGGGATTACCGCTTGTTCAAGCAGATAAAGACTCACGCCGGCGTCGACAGGGCCGAGTTCGCCTTCCACGCGCCATACGCGATCCTGTCTCGTGTGTTTTGGGTTGCGGCGATTGCGGGGCTCATCGCGGTGCACGCCATTGTGCTCCTCCGGTGCCGCATCCGAAGGAAGACTAGGCAGTAGAAGGTGTAGCACTGGGAACGCGAGCTCGTCAACGCAAAATCCCTCGGCGGCGAGACGATCACCTCGTACGCCTACGACTACAAGGACAACGGCGTCCACGGCGGCTTCGGCCAGGTCGAGAAGATCACGCACGAGGACGGCCGGTACGACACCTTCTCGTACGACGCCCACGAACGCCTCGCGACCGAGCACTACCGGACGCCGCAGGACGCGACGCTGTTCCGTTACGATTACACCTACGACGACGATGGGAATAGGTACCGGAAGGAGTACCGGGACGACGATTCCCTGCGGGTGTATTATTCGGACGCTGGTGGGCAGACGTCGGACGGCGAGGATACGAACCTGGCGCCGTCCAACCGCGTCGTGCGCGCGTGGACCAAGACGGGCGCGGGCGAGAAGCTGATGGGCAACAAGCTTAACGTGACGGGCTCGTACACGGAGACGAACCTGTGGTCGATCTCGGTCGAAGCGAACGACTCTGGCTCACCGGTGGACGCCACGTTCCGCGACGGCTTCTGGATCGCGCGCGGCGTGTCTTTGAACGATGACGACGACAACACGCTCGAGGCGACGATCACCGACCTGGGCGAGAACTCGTCGACGTACCCCGTCTCGCCGGCCACGTACCCGACGAAGCTTGACCGCAACCTGAACGTGGCATACGAATACGACGCCGCGGGGAACGTGAAGAAGAAGACGCACGTCGTGGATTACGACGAGGGAGGGGGCGGCACCTACATCACGCGCTACTTCTATGACGACGCCAACCGCCTCGAGTACGTCGACTACGGTTGGACGGACGACGACGACGTCCACTACGTCTACGGCCCGATCGGCCAGCGCGTCGCGATCGAGTATGGCGAGATCGACCTCGACGGCGAGGTTTTTGACGACTTCACACCCGCGTCTGCTCGAGGCTTCGTCTGCTGGGGCGGAAACGTCCTCGAGGAGTGGACCGTCAGCGGGGGCTCGCTTGGCTCTTTGGTGTATCGCTACGTGCGCAATCCCGCCACCGACCTGGGCGGCGGGATCGGCTCGATCATCTACCAGATCGACGCCGCGGAAGAACCGCGCGACTACCGCTACTACCACTACAACCACAAGGGCGACACGGGCGCGCTGACGGATGAGGATGGCGACATCGTTGCCTGGTACGAGTACGACGCCTGGGGCAACGTCGTCACCGAGTGGGAGGCGAGCGGCGTCGAGAACGAGTTCCGCTTCTCGACCAAGCAGTGGGACGCCACGCCCTCGGGCCCGCCCGACGTCGGCCTCATCTACTTCGGCGCCCGCTACCTCGACACCGAACTCGGCCGCTGGGCCCAACTCGACCCGGCCGGGACGGTCGATGGGGTCAATGTCTACGTCTATGCGCGTGGGAACCCAACAGTTGCCATAGATCCTCACGGGCTGTTGGTCTTGTGTCCCCTGCTGAGCGCGTTGTGTGATGCGTCGTACGACGCCGCAGAGGAATCCATTAACGACATAGACTGGGATGTGACGGATGCCGAAGACCTTGCGTGCCAGCTAGAGCCAATAATGGAGCAACTCACCGCGGCAGTGGCTAACTGCACGTTGGCGCTGCAGGTGTGCGCGGGAGAGGGCTTGGGGGTCGGAGCAGCGGATTGCTACATGAGGCTTTTCGATATTCGGGGCCTCGTAGATGACCTAGGCGATAGGGTGCTTAGATGGCTAGGTATACCTATACATGAGCCGGTTGCTCCCCCGCCCCCCGGGCACTACATCGTATGAGAGAATGGCCGCGGCGCCAACGCGCGCCACGCCCGGAGTAGGCACTTGAGGAACCAGAACTCTGGGCACGGTTTGCGGTTCTTCCTGGCGAATGCAAGAAAGAGAGGCGGGCCGCGAGTTGTCATTCTTTAGCTGTCGGCGTGTGTGGGATATGGCCTTCGGCCGCGATGTTGGCACGTCTACACTGAGAATGCTGGAGTCAAGAATGGCATGAAAGCGAATCTGAGTTTGACGTTACTTGTTGCTGGTACCCTTGCGCTTGCAGCTGCGTGGGCCGGGTGCGCCGGCGATCACTCTCCTGGTAAGGCCCGCACAGCTGGTCAGGATTGTCCGCAAGCGAACAGCGAACTAAGGCAGGAAGACGATACCAGACCAGGTGTCGGACACTGGCTGCTGCTGAGGCTCGCAGCGTTCAGGGATTCGAGCCAGATCGCGGAGTTGGTTGATGTCGACCGCTGCTCGGGCGAGCCATGGGACAAGTTGGTCTTTGTGTCAGTTCTGGCAACGGAGCAGGAAGTGGACGCGGCACTGCCCGACGAAAACCGACCGATGAGATGCGTTGTCCGCCTATGCTCGCTGGTGGCGGACACCAATGGTGTGAGTTCGTTCCTCGTGTTCCGTGATCATCGCATCACGTTTCACGGTCGGCTCCCCGGATTCCACCTGGCTGAGCCATCCCTGTTGGTGATCAAGAGAGGCGACGGCGCACGGCTTAGACTCCAGAGGAAGCACAGTGAGCGTTGCGAAGTGTGGAAACCGGGGGATATCATAGTTGTCTCGGGCGTTCTGCGCGAAGGGGCGAAGTCAAGGCATCTCCAAGAAGAGGATTGAGCATAGCGCCCCGGGCGCCTTGAATCTGGGGGAATCGGGAATCGGGGGACACCATGCCCGTTTCGAGGCTTCTGGGCGCGACGGCAAGGCTTCGCCTTGGTTGGACGAAGCTTCGCTTCGTCGCTCGCCGTCTGCCGGCAGACGGCTCAGCCGCCTCGGCGGCGACGGCCGGTACGACACGTTCTCGTACGACACCGACGAACGCCTCACCACCGAGCACTACCAGACGCCGCAGCAAACGACCCTGTTCCGCTTCGACTACACCTACGACGACGACGGCAATCGGTACCGGAAGGAATATCGTGACGACGACTCGCTGCGGGTGTATTATTCGGACGCGACCGGAGCAACAACGGACGGCGAGGACACGAACCTGGCGCCGTCGAACCGCGTCGTGCGCGCGTGGACCAAGACGGGCGCGGGCGAGAAGCTGATGGGCGACAAGCTCAACGTGACCGGGTCGTACACGGAGACGAACCTCTGGTCGATCTCGATCGAGGCGAACGATTCTGGCTCGCCGGTGGACGCCACGTGGCGCGACGGCTTCTGGATCGCGCGCGGCGTTTCTTTGAATGATGACGACGGCAACACCCTCGAGGCGACGATCACCGACCTGGGCGAGAACTCGTCGACGTACCCGGTCTCGCCGGCCACGTACCCGACGAAGCTTGACCGCAACCTGAACGTGGCGTACGAGTACGACGCGGCCGGCAACATCACGAAGAAGACGCAAGTGGTCGATTACGACGCAGGCGGCAGCACCACTTACATCACCCGCTACTTCTACGACGACGCCAACCGCCTCGAGTACATCGATTACGACTGGACGACGACCGAGGACGTCCACTACGTCTACGACCCGGTCGGCCAGCGCATCGCGATCGAGTACGGCGAGATCGACCTCGACGGTGAGGATTTCGACGACTTCACACCCGCGTCTGCTCGCGGCTTCGTCTGCATGGGCGGCAACGTGCTCGAGGAGTGGACCGTCAGCGGCGGCTCGCTCGCTTCGTTGGTGTATCGTTACGTCCGCAACCCCGCAACAAACCTGGGCGGCGGGATCGGCTCGATTGCCTATCAGATCGACGGCGCCGACTATCGCTACTACCACTACAACCACAAGGGCGACACCGGCGCCCTCACCGATGAAGACGCAAAGATCGTCGCCTGGTACGAGTACGACGCCTGGGGCAACGTCGTGACCGAGTGGGAGGCCAGCGGCGTCGACAACGAGTTCCGCTTCTCGACCAAACAGTGGGACGCCACGCCCGCCGGCCCGCCCGACGCCGGCCCCATCTACTTCGGTGCCCGCTACCTTTCCACAGAGCTCGGCCGCTGGACCCAGCTCGACCCGGCGGGCACGGTTGACGGGTTGAACATGTATGGGTACGTGCGACAGAATCCGCTTGAGTACACGGGCCCGTATGGTGAAGAGGGTGATGCCACGTTCGTCTTGTGTGCAGGGTTATTCGGTGTTGTGTGTGATGCGGCGCTGGGAAGGATACAGAAGTTCAAAGACCCGGATTTTATCGACACGAGGGCGTGCAGGTTCCGTCGTGTGTTGATCTGCGCGGTCGTAGGCATCCCCTTTTGCTATAGCCAGGCGTATGGCGATAACCCACCCCAGGACGAGGATGAACTCAAGCAACGCATTGACGACTACCTGAACAAGGCGTTCGATCCTTCTCCGTCCGAAGGTGACTGTGGTGATGATACCGGCGTCTTTGATAGAGTTAGAGACCAGTCACCTGCAGAACAGGAGGCGAGAGATACGGTGAGAAAGGTCGAAGACAAGGTCAGGGAAGTCCAGGAAGAGGTGGAGGATGTGGTTGAAGAGGTGGAGGAGGGAGTCGAGGAAGGAATCCGCAAGTTGCTAGGTGGCGGCCTGAGGCTTTAGCATGGGGTGGTTGGTCGTCCTGGCGGGCTTCTGCTTGCTTTTGGCCCTGCGAGAGCTGAGGGTTTATGTGAGACTGCGAGCCCCCTGCTATGCCATTGTCGCATCCGGCCTGGCGCTGGCGTTGCCCGCAGGTTGCTGTCATCTCGCGGGGTTCGATATCGCAACCTGCATTCTGGTGGGGCTCTTGCTTTCAGCGTACGTGTTCGGCAGTTGGCTTCGGTCTCGTGCGTACGCGGGCCTTGACAGAGCGGCGTTTACCCGCATTACGACAGTACAGCGCTTGCTCGGGGAAGTGCGTCGAGACGTGGCCTCGGACTTCGATAGAGCTGCACTTCTGCCGCGGTTGCGACTCCAGATTGCCAGCGTTTTCTTGCCTGCGGTGTGTGGTGCTGCCCTTCTGTTCGTCCTGATGCCCAGGCTGAGCGCCTTTGCCTATACGATCTTCTCATTTGGCGTGGCGTGGGGAGCCTTGGCTGCCATGTGTACACGTCTATGCAAAACCTGAGGGCCTTCGAGCCGCAGGACACGACCCTCTTCCGCTACGACTACGGCTGTGGCTGCGCCACAGCTTGTACGACGACGACGGCAACCGGCTGAGCAAGCAGTACGACGGCAATGCGAACAAGGTGGTCTGGTTCTCGGACGAGACAAGCCCCGACGGCTCACGACATCTCCGGCAGGCGTCGCGTTCCTGGGGACAAACTGGGGACACAAACAAGTCAAAACAGACGCGGAAAGACCGAAGCAGACTCAAACAGAATGAAGTCGATTCAGTGCCGGAAGCCGCTCGACGCAAGGAAGATGCGACGCAACGCCTTACTGGCGAGCGATTTCCGAAAACGGTGGGGATAGGACTTAAAATCCCCTGGGCTTCGGCCCGTGTGGGTTCAACTCCCACCCCCGGCAGATCGCTTTGTCCCGAACAGCTACTCAGAGGCCGGTGTGTGCTCGTCGGCGGGTTCCGATCGACGTGCCCGGAAGCGCGCCACGAGCGTGCTCAGGCCCCAGCCGGCGTAGACCGCCAGCAGTGGCATGAACGGGACGCGGAAGCGCGGGTCCGCTTCGGGCCCCGCCGAGAGGACGATGAAGTAGACGATGACGCCGCAGACGAGGACGTGGGCGGCGCGGTGCTCGCTGCCGCCGCGCACGAGACGCCACACGCCATACAGCACGCAGATGTAGAGCACGAGCAGGTACGCCATCTCGTAGCCGAACGCGGCGAACAGCAGCGGCCGGCCCACGACCCACTTGCGGACGTACGCGCCCGGCGCGAGCCGAAACACGTCGCCGAACGGGCTCGCGTACAGCTCCTCGCCGGTCAGGTAGCGCACGAGCAGCACCTGCGCCGGCGCCACGAGCACATCGGGCGTCTCGCGCACGGCCATCCGGACGTACAGGACGGGGTGGCGGCGCATCAGGGCGGACCCTTCGCGCGCGTAGAGCTCGGACTTCTCCGCGTCCGACCACCCCTCCATCGATGGGAGCGATTCGCGGATCCGCTCCCGCGCCTCGTCGAGGCTGATGCCGTCGCGGAGCGCCACGATCCCCGTGCCCCGGCACCACAGCAGGTTGTGGCCCCGGATGTGGCTCAGATCGCTGCTGCCGCTGACGCAGTAGTTGCGCACCTGCCAGCCGCCGACGAGCACGACCGACGGCGCCACGACGACGAGCGCCACCACGATAACCCTTGTCCACTTCATCTTTGAGCAGACGCCCCACGCGAGCAAGCCGATCACGAGCGGAAGGACGAGATAGTAGCTGATCGGCCGCACGAGCGTCGCCAGCGCGAGCGCACCGCCCAACAAGAGCGCCCACCAGCTCCGCGCGCGCTCGTCCGAGAGCATGCGAACGCCGGCGGCCACGGCGATCACCACAAGGAACGTGAACAGCGTGTCGCTCAGCAGCTTCTGCGACGAGGCGAACGACATGACGTCGAATGTCAGCAGCAGCGCGGCGACAAGCGCCGGCCCCGGCCCCCAGAGCCGCCTTGCCACGGCGGAGGCGATCCAGATCGTAGCGACGCTCACGATGACCTGGAGCGCGATCACGGGAAAGTGCCGCTCGCCGAAAACGAGGTAGACGGCCGCGATGAACGCCGGGTAGCCAGGCGTGCGGAGCGTCTCGGGCACGTCGGGCGTCTCCGGGCTCGCCGCGAACCGGCCCACCTGCACCAGGGCGCGCGCGGGATTCTCGTAGCTGGGCGAGTCGCCGGCGAGCACGCGCCCCGGCTCGATCGAGTACAGGGCGACCAGCGCCGCCAGCCGCAGCACGAGCGCCACAGCAAGGATCACGACGAGTATCCGCACGTGCTTGCGGCCCGACGAGTGCGCGTCTGCGTTCACCTCGGTGTCTTCGCTCCCTAATCAGAGTCCTCCTACTCCCAGAACATGTACTGGACAACGAGGACAACGGCAAGGACACAGAAGCGCCGCTTGGGCTTGGGGTCGCGACGTCAGGCAAGTGTTCTTGGAACGAGCGAACGGACGACTGCGGGAAAACGCGGTTCGGAGCCGCACTGAGAAGCGCAGCTTTCGGTGAGCAGACCGCTACACTGTACTCACCCGTCCTAAACGGTCAAGGTAGTTGAAGAAGTAAAGGATCACGAGGATGCCGACGGTGAACAAGAAGGCGTACCCGGTTTGCTCTGAGGGTGCCAGGTCGCCCAGGAGGTTGTTCGTCAAGGCAGAATGAGCGGAGAAGAAGAGACCGAACCCGCTGAATACAAAGAGCTGAGGGCTGATCTTCCCCGCGGAGGCTTCAGACAGGGTGTCTACTTTGGTCTCGAGGACTGCCAGGGATTCCGAGGAATTCATGGCGCTCTTGCCGAGGCTCGGGATGTCGAAGAGCCAGGAGAACGATCTGGCATAAGCCATCTCGCCCTTCCCTTGAGCCACGAAGCCCCGCAGCATGTGGACGTGCGCCACAGACGGGACGTAGCCTGTGGTCTCCTTGGGTAAGGAGGCCAAACCCCGGATAAGCGAGTGGTAGTCGACGATCTTGGCTCGGTATTGATTCGCGATTCCCCGAAGAGCTGACTTCTCGTCATTGGCCTCAACCGGGAACAGCGCGAAATCGCCGCGTTGGATGTAGACATGCTCGTGGTAGACGTCGCGGATGATGGCAAACAGATACTTGGCGAACACCTGCGCATCAGCCCTACTCGCTGCAACGTCGAAGACGACGAGGCCATTCTCGGATATGCTCTGGATAGTGGCGACGACGCACAAGCCGTTTTCGGTGAAGCTGAAGACCCCTGCCCTCGTGATGCGGCCATCGCATTCCGTGAAGCCAAGCCAGCTCAGCGACTGGGGATGAGCATCATCGTAACTCTCAACACCAACATAGAGTCCTTCGCGATCTGCAGGCGCAAGGGCTTGGCCAATGCGGCCCTTGGAGTCCGAGAATGCCTTCTTCAAGTTCTTGTCCGAGATCAAGCGCGGACACAGAAGAAGCTTGCCATGGTCTTCGGGATCCTCGTGGATCTGCTGCTTCTCGAGAAACGCCCCAAAGAGCTGAGGCACGAGAAGCTTGTCGCTCAGGATTGGAATCCAGCCGTACCAGAGCATTGGGTGAACGCGCGCCTGAGGAGGTGGTTTCTTAAGAGACGACTACTTCCCAGCGTTCCACACAGCGTTCCAGGCGCCGTGCACTACCCGCGAAACAGGGCGCTTCGCCACGCTTACGGTACGGAGCACCTGCATGCCGGAAGGTGTAGTCCTGGCGGTGTTGTTGCGATCCTTGGTAAAACCCATCTTGACCAGCCCCAGTCTGGCGAGCTTCTTTGCGAGGCTGAGATCTTCAGGCCGAAGCTTGTGCTTCTTGCTCAGCCTTCGCAGCAGCTCAAGCTCCTTAGCGGAGAGCATCGGACTCACCTCCTGCTGCCGTGCGATGCGCTCGAGCCACGCAAAGCCGCTTGCTTGGCGCACAGCTAGCAATACGAACGACGGGCTGTCAAGAGCATTTCACAAAAGTCAACAAGTGGGCATAGCAAGAACCATGCCAGACAGCTTGCCCATCTTTCCACCCGCAAATCAGAGTATGATACCACAAGCAGGCGGCATTTTTCAAGCTCTTCCTATCATTTATCGGCTCCACATGTTTTCAACTTTATCGTTGGCCGAGTGGTTCCGCATGACAAAGACAGCGTTTTCCTACTGGCAGCAGATGTAGTAGAGGATGAACAGGACGGCGAGGACGTAGAGCAGCGGCTTGACCTCGCGGCCGCGGCCGCTCAGCAGCTTGATGAGCGGGTACGAGATGAAGCCGAAGGCGAAGCCGTTGTGGATCGAGAACGTGAGCGGAATGCTGATCATGATCAGGAACGCCGGCACCGCCTCGGTCGCGTCGCGCCAGTCGATGCGGGTCACGACCTGCATCATCATGCTGCCGACGATGATGAGCGCGGGCGCCGTGACCGGATGGATCATCCCGCTCTCGACCGGGTAACCCGCGGCGATCATGCCGACGAGCGGCGACAAGAATAGCGCCACGAGGAACAGCACGCCGGTGACCATGTTCGCGAGCCCCGTCCGGCCGCCCGCCTCGACGCCGGCAGCGCTCTCGATGTAGCTGGTGACCGTCGAGGTGCCGAGCATGGCGCCCGCGACCGTGCCGGTGGCGTCGGCCATGAGCGCGCGGTCGGCGCGCGGCAGCTTGTTATCGACGATGAAGCCGGCCCGCTCGCCGACGCCGATGAGCGTCCCCATCGTGTCGAACATGTCCATGAACAGGAAGACGATGACGGCCACGACGAACGAGCCGGTGAGCACGCGGCCGAAGTCGGCGTGGACGAACGCGAAGAGCGTCGGCTTGACTGACGGCGGCACGTCGAGCACGCCGTGATACTCGACGAGCGGCGTGAAGTCCTTGCTCACGGCCGAGCCGATCTGCGACGCAATGAGGCCGAGGACGGCCGTGCCGATAATGCCCAACAGAATCCCGCCCGGCACGCGCCGGACCATGAGCGTGACCGTCAGGATCAAGCCGACGGCTGCGAGGATCACGGGCGGCGAGATCACGTTGCCGAGCGCGACGGATGTGCTCTCGTTGGACACGACGACGCCGGCTTCTTTCAGGCCGATAAACGCGATGAACATGCCGATGCCGACGGCGATGCCGCATTTGATCGACGGCGGGATCGCGTTGATGATGACCTCGCGCACCTTGAGCAGCGTGAGTGCCAGAAACAGGACGCCCGAGATGAGGACGATCAGAAAGCCGTCCTGCCACGTAAACGCCCACGCGCCGCACACGGTGAAGGCGAAGAACGCGTTCTCGCCCATGCCCGGCGCGAGCGCGATCGGGTAGTTGGCCAGCAAACCCATCACGAGCGTCGCGAGCGCGGCGGCCAAACACGTCGCCACCAGGAGCGCCCCGACCGCTACTTCCTCCGGCAGGCCGGCCGCGACGAGCGGCCCCTTGAGGATTTGCGGGTTGACGAAGATGATGTAGGCCATCGCCATGAAGGTGGTGGCGCCGGCGACGAGCTCGCGCCGCACGGTCGTACCGTTCGCCCGGAGCTTGAAGAAGCGCTCGAGCATGGGGGAACCTCTCTCCGCCTTGTGGCAAGCGTGCTTGCCTACGGCAAGCGTGCTTCCCTACGGGAAGCAGGCGCGAACCACGCAAACTCCCTCGTCGGGCCGGATTCTACGCCGTCGCGGGTGCGCAGATCAAGACGAGGCCGGCATGTTCACGCCGCCGGCGAGTGGATTGTCGCCCAGGCCATCGTCAGGTCGTCGTGCAGGGCGGCGCCGCCGGCGAACTCGGTGATCGCCTGCCGGATGGCGGCGATCGCCCGGCTCGGCTCGACGTGCGACTGCGAGGCCGCGAGCGAGGCGAGCCGGTCGGTGCCGACGGGCTCGCCGTCCGGGCTGCGCGCATCGACCGCGCCGTCGGTGTACATGAACAGCACGTGCTCGGAGGCGATGCGGCAGCGCTCGGAGCGGATCGATGAGGCCGGATCGACGCCCATCATCATCCCGGTCGGCTCGAGCGTGGCGAGCACGTGACCGCGCCGCAGCACGAGCGCGGGGCAGTGGCCGGCCGACGCGTAGGTGAACGAGCTGCGGTCGGCGTCGATCACGGCGTAGCAGACCGTCGCCATCCGCAGCGAGTGCGCCGCCTTCTTGCAGATGAGCCGGTTGGCCAGCCAGAGCACCTTGGCCGGATCGCGCTCGGCGAGCGCGCACGAGTGCAGGATGCTCTTGAACTCCATCATGAACAGCGCCGCCGGCAGCCCCTTGCCCATGATGTCGCCGACGCACACGCCGAGCGCGCCGTCGGGATGCTCGACGAAATCGACGAAATCGCCGCCGACCTCCTGCGCCGGGACGCACAGCGAGGCGCAGCCGACGCCGTCGAGGTGCGTTGGCGCCGGCGGGAGCGCGTCGCGCTGGATGGCGGCGCTGATCTCGAGCTCGCGCTTGAGCCGCTCGCGCTCGGCGGTCGAAGTGCGGATCTCGTCGACGAGCTTGGAGTTCTCGAGGTGCACGGCGATCTGCTTCGCGAGGCCCGAGAGCAGGATGAGATCGTCGCGCGAGAACGCCGGCCGCTCCGGCGACGAGTGGAGGGCCATGACGCCGAGCAGCTCGTCCTCGAAGATGAGCGGAATCATTATAGTCGAAAGCCGCGGCCCGCCGCCGTTGTCGGGCTGGCGGAAGATGAGGCCGACGCGCTCGTCGATCACCTTGCGCAGCAGTTGGCGGCTGCAGCGCGCCTTGCGGATCGCGTGCGCGCGGCCGCTGCGCCAGTACAGCTTCGCCACCATCTCGTTGCCCCGGCGCAAGAAGACGATGCCCGAGTCGGCCGGGATCAGCTTCATCGCGTTCGACATCACGAACCGCAGCGCCTCGTCGGGATCGAACAGACCGGCGACCGAGTTGCTGAAGTCGTTGAGGAACTTGAGCCGCCGCGACATCTCGTTGAGCCGCTCGAAGCTCTCTTGGGAGAACGTCTCGCGCTCGGGCTCGAGGCTCGCCGCGTCGTGAAACAGCGCGAGCCCGTCCACTTCCTGCTCCTCGGGCAGCAGGGGGAGCTGGACGGGCCGTGGCCCGGCGGCGCGCTGCCCCTGCGGCCGATCGACCCGCAACGGCATGTCGCCGACGCAGAGCTCGTCGCCGGGCGAAAGCAAGCAAGGGCTCAACGCCGGCAGGCGGCGTCCGCCCAGGTAGGTGCCCTCGGTGCTTTGGAGATCGACGATCTGGGCGCCGTCGTTGCGCACCTGGATCAGGCAGTGGTGGCGGGAGATATGCGGGCCGTGCAGCGCGATCGCACACGGGTCCTCGGCGCCGACCAGGTGGTAGCCCCGGCCGAGCTCGACGGCCTCGCCCGAAGGGAGCGTGATCGTCAGAGACATCGGTTGCCCTTCCCCCAGCCGCACCCGCAGGTGCGGCCGATCGTGCCGCGCGCGTGACGCGGCCGGCCTCCGTCTCTGCCGGAAAACGATCCCACAGCGCCGTAGCGCCGCCTACCCCCGAAACGGGACTCCCGGCTTGCACCATGGCACGGCGTGTGCCGCCTGCCGCGGGCCGCGCCCGCGACAGATGAAGGTACAACACCAATAGCGTTGCACGCCAATCACTGCCCCGTCAACCACTTTTGTGCACCCATGAACGGGCCGTTGACCCGGCCGGGCGCGGGCGCTACGATGGGGCACGCCTTCGGGGCCAACCGACGGCGAAGGGAGGCGTTGGGCATGATTCGAGAAGCTGCGGTTGCTGGGCGGTTCTATCCGGGCACGCGGGACGCGCTGCTCGGCGAGATCCGCAAATGCGTCGTCGAGGGCGAGCGCGAGCCGGCCGTGGCGGTGGTCTGCCCGCACGCCGGCTACCAGTTCTCGGGCCCGGTGGCCGGCGCCGTCTACTCGCGCGTGGCGCTGCCCGACGTGGCCGTCATCCTCGGCGTCAACCACCGGCCGACCGCCGATGACTTCGCGATCATGGCCAGCGGCGCGTGGCGCACGCCGCTGGGCGACGTGCCGATCGAGTCGAAGCTCGCCAAGGCGATCATGAAGACGAGCCAGCTCGTCAAGGACAACGCGCGCGCCCACCGCTACGAGCACTCGCTCGAGGTGCAGGTGCCGTTCCTGCAGGCGTTCAACCCGAACGTGCGCATCGTGCCGATCGCCGTCGGCTCGCCCGGCGAGAAGGCCGTGATCGCCGTGGGCGAGGCGATCGCCGCGGCGATCAAGAAGTCCGGCGCCGACGTGCTGCTGGTGGCCAGCACCGACATGTCGCACACGACCGATTCGAGCCCCGAGCGCCAGGAGCAGATCCGCGCCCTCGACATGCAGGCGGTCGAGGCGATCCGCGCGCTCGACGCACGCGAGCTGATGCGCGTCGTCCACCACGAGCAGATCACGATGTGCGGCGCCGCGCCGACGGCGGCCGTCTGCGCCGCCGCCAAGAAGCTTGGCGCGACCGGCGGCGAGCTCATCGACTACCGGACCAGCACCGACGTGACCGGCGACTACTCCTACGTCGTCGGCTACGCGGGCGTCATCATCAAGTAGCCACCGGCGCAGGCCGTGACCCCAGTCCCAGCCTCCGTCTGCCACGCTCGAAAGACGCAAACCCGATGCCGCGCCCCGTGGTATGATTCCATCAAGGAGGATGCAGGCAGCGATGTGGAGCCGGCCGCTTGCCAGCGCGACGCTCGGCGTGCTCGTCGCCGTGGTCTGCCTGGCGGCCGCCGAGGCTGCCGAGCGCACGCACACGTCGGCGCGGGAGCTGTACGTGCGGGCGATGACGCATTTCGCCCAAGGGCTGTACGACGTCGCCGCGGCCGATTTCGCCGAGTACGTCGACGCCTACTCGTCTCGGCGCTACGCGGGCCAGGCGGCCGTGCTGCTGGCCGAATCGAACGCGCACCTGGGCCGGTACGCCAACGCGGCGAAGGCCCTCGACTGGCTCGAACAGAGCCGCTGGTCGAAGCGCCACGCGGCGGACCTGGCGTACTGGCGCGCCCAGCTCGCGCTGCGCACGGGCCGCACGGCTGAGGCGCTCACCGCGTTCGAGGCGTTCCTCGACGACTACCCCACGCACGAGCGCGCGGCGTATGCGCGGCTCGGGATCGGCCAGGCGCGGCTTGCGCGCGACGAGCTCGACGAGGCGGCCGCCGCGTTCGACTCGATCATCGCGGCTGTCGCCGCGGCGACGACCCCGGCCGAGGCGCTCCAGCCCAACGCACTCTTCCTGGCCGCGCTCGGCAAGGCCCGCTGCCAGATCCGGCGCGACGCAATTGACGAGGCACGCGCGCTCGTGCTCGGTGCGATGGACAAGCTCGAGGCGCGCGCCGACATGCGCGCCGAGGCGTTCCTCGTGCTCGGCGAGGCCTCGTACCGGCTCGGCAAGCATGCCGAAGCGATCGAGTACTATAAGCAGGCGTTCGTCGAGGACCGCCTCTACTCGTGGTACCCCGAGACGCTCTACGGGATGGCCTGGTGCCGCATCGAGCTCGAAGAATACGCCGCCGCGCGCGAGATGCTCAGCTCGCTGGCGACCGATTACCCCGACGACGCCGTCGTCCCGAAGGCCCATCTGACGCTCGTCAAGCTCGACATGCTCGAGGGCAAGCATGACGACGCGCTCAGGGCGCTGGCGGCGATTCTCGACGCCGACGCGCCCGCGCCGGTGGCCGAGGAGGCGGCCTACTTGGTCGCCGACGCCCTGCTCGCCGCGGGGCACGTCGACGAGGCGGTCGCCGCCTACGAGGTGTTCCTCGCCGGCCGTCCCGAGAGCCGCTTCGCGCCGAACGCCACGTACGGGCTCGCGATGGCCCGCCTGCGCCTCGGCGAGACCGACGCGGCACGTGCGCTGCTCGAGGCGATCGTGCAGGAGGCGGGCGAGCCGCTCGTCGAGCAGGCGCGCCGGCGGCTCGCCGACGAGCTGTTCGCCGCGGGCGAGTGCGAACGCGCCGCCGCCCACTACCAGGCCTTGCTCGAATACGAACCCGCGCTCAGCGGCGCCGACCGCCTGCTGTTCCGGCTCGCGTGGTGCTACTTCAAGATGGCCGACGCGGGCGAACGGCCGTACGACAGCGCGATCGCGTTGTTTCGCCAGCTCATCGAGAAGCACACCGACAGCGAGCTCGTCGACAACGCCCAGTACCGCATCGCCGGCGCGCTCTATCGTCAGGGCAAGTACGACAAAGCGCTCAACGAGTACAAGGCGTTCACCGAGCGGTTCCCCGACAGCGAGCTCGGCGACCGCGTCGCCTACCAGACGGGCGTGTGCCACTACAACCTCGGCGACTACTACCCCGCGCTGCTCGCCTACCGGTTGGTGGTCGACACGTACCCCGACAGCCCGCTCGTGCACCGGGCCGCCTACGAGATCGGCTGGTGCCACTACATGCTCGGCAAGGGCGAGGACGCGTTCGAGCACTTCACCGACTACGTGACCCGCTTCCCGGACTCGGCGCTGACGCCCGAGGTGATCTTCTGGCTCGGCGAGCACCACTACAACCGGGGCCAGCACGACAAGGCGCTCGAGCAGTTCGCCGCGCTCAGCGCCGACTACCCGGAGCACAGGTTGGCCGCCGCGGCCCTATACTGGGCCGGCCGCTCGTGCTTCAACCTCGGCCAGCACGACGAGGCGCGCACCTACTTCGGCGCCGTGCTCGCCAGGCACCCCGAGAGCGACTTCGCCGCCGACGCCCGCTACCAGAGCGCCGTCAGCCTGATCGAGCAGGGCGAGCACGAGGCCGCGCTCGAGGCGCTCGCGCCGCTCGCGGGCGAGCAGAGCGCGCGCTACCTGGCCGACAAGGTGCAGTGGCGCCTCGCCGATTGCCATTTCGCGCTCGGGCGCGCCGAGAAGGCCCAGCCGATTTACGAGGCGCTCGTCGAGGGCGCACGCGACGAGACCGTCCGCGCCTGGGCCCAGTACGGGCTTGGGCGCTGCCACAAGGCGGCCGAGGACTACGGCCGGGCCATCCGCCAGTTCATGGCGGTCGCGTCCGACTACCCGATCGAGCGCGAGGTCGTCGGCCGCGCCATGGTCGAGGCGGGCCGCTGCTACGAAGCGCTCGACAAGCGCAACGAGGCGCTGATCGTCTACGCGAGCGTCGTGCGCAAGAACCTGCCGGGCAAGGCCGAGGCCGAGGCGCGGATCGAGGCGCTGCGCAAGAAGTCGTTTCGCTTTTTCCAAAAGAATCCTGTCCACGAAGACTGACACCCGCGGGAGGGCACTGGATCAATGATAGAGCTGTTCAGAAGCGGCGGGCCGGTGATGTACCCGATCCTGCTGTGCTCGATCCTGTTCGTGGCGATCCTGATCGAGCGGCTGTTCCACCTGCACCGGGCGCAGATCAACACGGGCGAGTTCGTCGCCGGCATCCGCAACATCCTCAAGAAGCGCAACATCGCCGAGGCGGTCTCGATCTGCGAGGAGACGCCCGGCCCGGTGGCGCACGTGATCAAGGCCGGCCTGGTCAAGCACGACCGGGCCAAGAACGAGATCCGCGAGGCGATCGACGACGCCGCGCTCCACGAGGTGCCGCGGCTCGAGAAGAACCTGGTGGTGCTCGCGACGATCGCGCACGTCTCGCCGCTGCTCGGCCTGTTCGGCACCGTGCTCGGCATGATTACCGTCTTCGACAAGATCCGGGCGCTCGGCGGCCGGACCGACGCCGCCCAGCTCGCGGGCGGCATCGGCCAGGCGCTCATCACGACGGCCGCCGGCCTCGCCGTGGCGATCCCGGTCTTCATCGCCTACAACTACCTCGTGAGCCGGGTCGGCACGCTGGTGTGGGACATGGAACGCAGCGCGAGCGAAGTGGTGGACCTGCTGACCGAGCCGGAGCGGGGGTATGAGGTTTAGGCGGCGCGTCGCCATCTTCAAGGGGCAGCTCGAGCTGACGCCGCTCGTCGACGTCGTGCTCCTGCTGCTGATCTTCTTCGTGCTCTCGTCGAGGTACCTGGCGAACCCGGGGATCACCGTCGACGTGCCCGAGAGCGCCGCGACCACCGACATTGAATCGACGGACCTGACGCTCACGCTTACCGACAAGAACGAGGTCTACCTGCGCGGCAAGCTCATCTCGCCGCTCGAGGGCTACGAGCAGCTCCGTACCGAGCTGCAGAAGATCCGTCTTGCGCACGGCGATGACCTGCCGCGCATCCTCTTTCAGGGCGACAAGAAGATCCCGTTCGGCCGGGCGATAGAGATCATGTCGATCGCCTGGGAGGAAGGGTTCCACGCGCAGTCGCTGGCAACCCAGCCCAAGGAGGTGCACTAGACGCGCAATGAGCCAGGGCCGGCGCATATTCCTCGAGGCGCTCGTCGTCTCCGTGCTCGGGCACGCCATCTTCTTCAGCGTCTTCGTCGTCAAGGAGGATGAACCGGGCCGCGGCGCTCGGGACCGCCCGGCGCTGATCAGCATCGCCCAGATCGAGGCCACGGCGCCCAGCCCGGACGCGCTCCCTGTGCCGTCGGACACCCAGGCCGACCTGCCCGGCCGCGTCGAGCTCAGTCGCCGGACCACCGTGCCGAAGCTCGAGCTCGACCGCACGGCGCTCGTCCTGGAGGACGAGCCCGAGCTCGCGCCGCCGGCGCCGCCGGCGGTCGGCCCCGACAGCTGGGGCTTCGCCAAGGAGCCGGCGCCGCTGCGCGACGA
>CAZCQN010000002.1:0-40923 GCA_964500825.1 uncultured Verrucomicrobiota bacterium
CGCTCGTGCTGCTGCTCGTGCGCGGCGACGACCAGCTCAACGAGCAGAAGCTTTCAACGTTGTTGGAGACGGGCGACTTGCGGCCCGCGCACGAGGAACGTATTCGCAAGAAGCTCGGCGCCGGCATCGGGAGCATCGGGCCGGTTGGCGTCGAGCGGATCGAGATCGTGGCCGATCGCGCGATCGAGGGGCGGCGGAACATGGTGTGCGGTGCGAACAAGGACGGCTTCCACTTCGTCGGCGTGACGCCGGGTGTGCATTTCGAGGCGCGGTTCGAGGACCTACGGCGCGCGAGGCCGGGAGATCGCTGCGTCGCGTGTGGTCGGCCGGTTGAGATCAGCCGCGCGCTCGAGGTCGGGCACACGTTCAAACTCGGCACGCGCTACAGCGAGGCGTTTGGCGTCCGGGTGCTCGACGCGAACGGGCGGCGGAGGCCGGTCGTGATGGGCAGCTACGGCATCGGGCTCGAGCGCATCCTGGCCGGCGCCATCGAGGAGCATCACGAGGAGAACGGCTTCGTGCTGCCGGCGGCGATCGCGCCGTTCGCGCTGGTCATCACGCCGGTCAGCTCGGCGGACGAGGACCAGCGGTGCGCGGGCGAACGGCTGCACGACGAGTGCGCGGCGCGCGGCGTGGACGTGCTGCTCGACGACCGCGACCGCCGGGCCGGCGTGAAGTTCAAGGACGCGGACCTGATCGGCGTCCCGCTGCGCATCACGGTCGGGCCGAAGGGGCTTGCCTCGGGCATGGTGGAATTCGTCGACCGGGTCGAGGGATCTCGTCGAGACGTGCCGATCGGCGAGGCCGCGGGAGTCATTGCATCGCGGCTCAGCGTGCTCACGCAGGCTCCGGCGATTTCGACATGAAGCTCGAGCCGGTGGCGAGCACGAGCGTGCCGTCGGCGAGGCAGACGAGGCCGAACACGACGAGGAAGATGCCGCAGCCGAGGATGATGCCCCGGTACGCCTTGTCGCTCATGAAACGGCGGCCCTTGGCAAGCATTAGGCCGATGGCGCCGTACCAGATGAAGTCGCCGAGGATGTGGCCGACGTAAAACACGGGCAGGCTCGCGGCAAACAGCAAGCCCCGGCTCATCGCGCGGTCGATCATCCACAGGCCCCACGTGACCCACCAGATTGTCCAATACGGATTGGCGAGGCTGAGCACGATGCCTTGCCACACGGGCGAGCCGAGCGGCCGCTGCGCGGTATCGCCGTGCAGGTCGAGGCACAGCGTGCGCGAGCTGCGGATCATGCCGGCGCCGAGGTAGAGCAGCAGTGCGCCGCCGGTGACGGCGATGATGCCCTTCGGCACCGGGTGGTCGAGCACGGGGCGGAGCACGAGGATCAGCCCGGCGATCAGCGCCATCTCGAGCAGCGAGTGGCCGACCATCATGAGCGGCCCGGCCCAGAACCCTCGCCGGAGCGTCTGGTTGATACAGCCGGTGAGCAGTGGGCCGGGCATGGCGGCGCCCGAGAACGCGACCCACAACGACACGAAGAAGAGCGCTATGTACGGCCACATGCTCGTCGGGCTCCTCGTTGCCGTCCTCTGCAGGAAACGGAGTCTGCCCTCGACGCGCTGAATGCACAAGGACGTTGTTGAAAGCCGGGCGCACGGCGTGGCACGGGCCGGGCGCTAGTCGGAGGCGGTCTTGTCCGGCCTCGGTGAGATGTTGAGCAGGGCGAGGCGGAGGTGGTTGAGCGCGGCACGCGCACTGAGCGTGCGCACGGTATCGCGCTCGCCGGGGAACGTGTATTCCCAACACTTGGCGCCCGCGGCATCGGCGACGGCGACATAGACGAGGCCGACGGGCTTGGCTTTCGTGGCGCCCGCTGGGCCGGCGATGCCGGTGACTGAGACGCCGTAGTCGGCAGCGCCGATGGTGCGCACGTTGGCCGCCATGGCGAGCGCCGTCTCGCGGCTCACGGCGCCGTGGTGGCGAAGCGTCGTGGCCGGCACGTCGAGGAGCCGTTGCTTCCAGTCGTTGCTGTAGGCGACGACGCTGCCGCGGAAGTAGGCCGAGCTGCCGGCCACGTTGGTGATAAGCCGGCCGACGAGGCCGCCGGTACACGACTCGGCGAACGCCGCGGTCTGCTTCCGCTCGAGCAGCAGCGTGCCGACGACGTGCTCGAGCGTCTCGGCGCCGGTCGCGTAGATTCTGTGCGCGAAATGCTTTCGGAGCATCCGCTCGGCTCGGGCGAGTGCCTGGCGGGCGGCCGGCTCGGTTCTGCGGCGTGCGAAGAGGCGAATGTCGACGAGAAGCGGCTCGGCGGCAAGCCCGTAGCTCAGGCCGGGAACATCGGGGAAGATCTTGCGGAGCTGCGTGTCGACGACCGACTCGCGCATGCCGGCGACTCGCAGCGTGACGCTGGCGAAGGCCTCCTTGCCGGTGCGTAGCGTGTTGAGGAACTCGACGACGCGGTCGAGCATCGGCCCCAGCTCGCGCGGCGGGCCGGGCAGAGCGATTGCGGCCTTGCTTCCAGCAAGCCCGGGCGTTTTCCCTCTCGCCTTGAAGATGAGGCCGGGCGCGGTGCCGACCTTGTTCAGGATGACCGTCGTGCCGATCGGGACGCGCGCGTGGTCGAGCACGGGCGTCCACGCCTTGCGCCGGTAGCGCTTCTCGAGGCGGGCGAGGACGCGCTTGTCGCTTCGCCACCGGCTCTTGCCGAAGATGCGCGCGAGGACGCGCGACGTGTTGTCGTCGAGGGTCGAGCCGAGCCCGCCGCTCGTGATAACGACGTCGGCGCGGGCAAGCACGTTACGCAGGTGGGCTTCGAGTGACGCGGGCTCGTCGCGGACCGTTGACTGGGCGGCGAGCTCGAACCCGGCGTCGACGAGGCGGCGGCCGATGGTGGCGGCGTTCGTGTTGACCGTCCGGCCGTGCAAGAGCTCGTCGCCGATCGTTACGAGCTCGACGCGCATCTGGTCACTTCCATCAGGAGTCCAGGAGCTTGAAGACACCGGAGTAGTGCTGAACCCACATCGTGACGACGGTGTAGGCGACGAAGGCGAGCATCCCGAGGTAGATGCACGTGGTCAGGACCTTCAACGCCACCTGCGCGGCCGTGGTGGCGCGGAAACGGGTTGTTGCGGCGACGTACCCCATTGTCTCGTCGAGGCGGCCGCTGAGCTCGCCGGTCTCGATCATCGCCATGACCTCGCGGCCGAACACGCGCGTTCGGCCGAGCGCCTCGGTGATCGTGTCGCCCTCGTGGAGGCGCGTCACGGAGCGTCGTACGCGGGCGGCGAGCGCGGGGTTCGCCATCGCGTCGGCCGACAGGTTGATCGCGCGGGGCATGTCGAGCCCGGCGCGCACGCAGGCTCGCATGGCGAAGGCGAATCGCGAGATGGCCGACATCCGCATGATGCCCGCGACGACGGGCAGGCACGAGGCCGCGCGCACGACGCCGGCCCGAACGGGTGGAATGAGCTTGGTGGCGAGTACGACCAACACGATGCACGCGAGGACGAAGCCGATGTTGAGCGCCGTTGTCTTGAGCCAGGTCGTGTCCCACCCATGCTGGATGAAGTGTATGAACACGATCAGGGCGCCGCAGATCGCGAAGTAGAAAAACACCGGCACCAGCCGCGAGATCGTCGTGCGCGCGAGGTTCCACTGGTTGTCGTAGTACGCGGCGGCGGCGTGGAGCGCTTCGTCGAGCTGGCCGGTCCGTTCGCCGACTTCGGTCAAGGTGAGCATCAGGTGCGGCAGGTGGGCGGTATGCGCGCCGAGCGCCTGGGCAAACGTCGCGCCCCCTTCGATGTCGCGTTTGGAGGCGCGGGCGATGCGACGCAGCCCGCCCGTCGGGGCGGTCCGGCCGAGCGTAGCGAGGGAACGCTCGATGGGCACGCCGGACTCGATCAGCGTGGCGAGTTGGTTGCAGAAGATGGCCGCCTTGCGGTTCGAGATCACGAGCGTGTCCCCGGCTCGTTGTGTGCAGGACTTATTATGGCCCACGCAGCGGGCTGTGTCCAGGGAGGACTTGGCGGGGCGGCAGGTTAGTAGCCGTGCTTTTTCGTGAACAGCGTCCGAAGCAGGATTCGCAGGTCGAAGAGCAGCGACCAGTTCTCGACGTAGTAGACGTCGTGCTTGATTCGTTCCTCGATCGAGGTGTTCTGGCGCAGGCCGTTGACCTGGGCCCAGCCCGTGATGCCGGACTTGACGTGGTGGCGCGAGAAGTAGCGCGGAATGAGCTCCCTGAACTGCTCGATGAAGTACGGCCGCTCCGGCCGCGGGCCGACGAGGCTCATGTCGCCCCTGAAGACATTGATGATTTGCGGCAGCTCGTCGAGGTTGTACTTGCGCAGCCGCTTGCCGATCGGCGTCTTGCGCGGGTCGTCTTGCTCGGCCCACACCGGGCCAGTGTGGCGCTCGGCGTCAGGAACCATCGTGCGGAACTTATACATGACGAACTGCCGGCCGTCCTCGCCGCAGCGCACCTGCTTGTACAGCGCCGGCCCGGGCGAGCTCCGCTTGACGAGGAACGCGATAACGAGCATCGGGATCGCCAGCACGATGAGGCCGATGGTCGAGCCGACGAGATCGATCGACCGCTTGAGCAGCCGGTTCCAGGCGCTGTCGAGCGGCAGGCTGCGGATCCCGACGAGCGGCACGCCGGCGATGGTGACGAGCTCGACGTTCGAGGCGAGGATCTCGTAGATGTCGGGCACGAGCCGGAAGTCGATGTACTCCTTCTCGCACTGGATGATGATGCGCGCCTTCGTTTCGTGGTCGAGGCTCGGCAGGCACAGGATCACCTCGTCGGTCGCGCCCTGCACGAGGATCTTGGAGGCGTTCTCGATCGTGCCCAGCACGGGGATGCCGTCGATCTGGCGGCGGTCCTCATCGACGCGCTCGCTCAGGAGGCCGATCACGTCGTAGCACAGCTCGGGGCGCGCGGCGATCTTCTTGGCGATCTGCAGCGCTTGGTCCGTGGTGCCGATGCAGACGAGCCGCTTGGCAAGGCCGACGCGCCGGAAGTACCAGGCCTCGAATCGGATGAAGGCGCGTCGGAACACCGCGACGAGCACGGTCACAAACGGGATGCTCAGGAGCGCGACGCCGGTCGAGTACTTGAACTCAACCCCGACCTGGCGCGAGTAGAAGAACGCGTTCTTGAACATGAACATGAAGACGATGATGGTGACCTTGCCGAGGATCGTCGCCTTGGTAATCTGAAGCAGCTCGCTCGTGTTGAGCAGCGACCAGTGCCGGCGGTACAGGCCGAACGCGCGGTAGACGAGCAGCATGACGATGACGACGACGGGGAAGAACTCGGCGTAGTGTTGCGCCGGCGGCGGCTTGGTGCCGAACAGAAGCGGGATGCCGCAGTAGAACCGCACCGCATAGGCGAGCCATAGACCGGCGAAGATGCAGAGCGCATCGCCGATCACGAGAGAGAACAGGATTACCAGATTGGATTTCTTACGGCTTGTCACGCAGTCTGACCCGCTGTTCAGCTCAAGGGTGCGAGACGCGCGCGTGGCGCCGCTTGCCCGGTGTACTCGTCGAGCTCAGCCCGCGTCTGCCGGTGACGCTACCCGGGTTTGCCTCCCCCTGTCAAGCGAAACCTGGCGGTAGCGCGAGAGGACGAAGTTGCGGAACTCGCGCGTGAACCGCTCCTTCGAAAAAGCCTCGGCGCGCCGGCGGCACGCGGCCGTATCGAAGCCGGCCTGCTCGAAGCGCCTGACGGCGTCGGCCAGGCATTCGGGGCTCTGGTGGTCGAAGAAGAGGCCTGTTTCGTTTTCGACGACGCTTTCGAGCGCGCCGCCGCGCCGGTAGGCAATGACCGGCCGGCCGCACGCCATCGCCTCGAGCGGGACGATGCCGAAGTCCTCCTCGCCCGGGAAGACGAGCGCGCGGCACCGGCGCAGCAGGGCGCGCACGTCCTCGTCGGGCAACCGGCCCATGAAGGTGACGTTCGGACCGGCCGCGCGCTCGAGACTGCGGCGCAGCGGTCCTCGGCCGACCACGACGAGGGGGAGCCGGAGCCGATTGAACGCGTTGACGGCGAGGTCGATACGCTTGTACGGGACGAGCGCGGAAACGACGAGGAAGTAATCGCCGGGCGGCTCCGCGCCCGGGGCAAAAAAGTCGGTATCGACCGGGGGATAGATTACGTGCGCATCACGGCCGTAGCGCTTCTTGATCCGGTCCGCGACGTTGCGCGAGTTGGCGAGGAAATGGTGCACGCGCGCGACGGTGCGCTGGTCCCATCGCCGCAGGCTCGGTGCACAGAGCGCCATGGCCAAGCGCGTCGCGCAGCTCGAGCCGAAGTACTCGCGCTCGAACCCGTACAGGTAGCGGGCCGGCGTGTGGACGTAGGAGATGTGGAGGCACCCGTCGGGCACCGGCGCGCCCTTGGCGACGCAGTGGCTTGTGCTCACGACGAGGTCGTAGCGGCTCAGGTCGAACCGCTCGACGGCGAGCGGAAACAACGGCAGGTAGTAGCGGTAAATCCGGCGTGCGAGCGGCAGGTGCTGGATGAAGCTCGTCGTGATCGGGCGCGACGCGATGGCCGAGGAGATCCTGTCGCGCTCGAGCAGCAGGGTGTGGATATCCGCGTTGGGCAGGACTTCGAGCATCGCCTCAAGCACCTTCTCGCCGCCCCGCATGCCGTTGAGCCAGTCGTGGACGAACGCCACGCGGCGCGGCCCGGGCGCATCGGCGGTCGCGGCTCCCACGGCCATCATCGCCTCCTTGCTTCGAGAGCCGCCCGGTACACGTCGAGCGTCTCGCGCGCGGCGCGTTCCCACGTGAACGGGCGCGCACGCTCGAGGCCTTTCTGACGTAGCGTGGCGCGCAGCTCTTCGTCGTCGAGCGCACGGCCGATCGCGTCTGCGAACGCGTCGGTGTCCGCCGGATCGACGAGGACAGCTGCGTCACCGAGCACCTCCGGCAGCGAGGTACGGTCCGACGAGACGACGGGCGTGCCGCACGCCATCGCTTCGAGCGGCGGGAAGCCGAACCCTTCGTACAGCGACGGGTGCACGACGAGGTCGGCCTCCTGGTACGCGCCGATGAGGTCGTCGTGCGTGAGGTATCCCGTGAAGCGGACGTGGCGCGCGAGCTCGTGCCCCTTCACGTAGCGCGCGACCTCGGGATAGCGGTTGTCGGGCTCGCCGATGAGCAGGCAGGTCAGGTCGCTGCGGCCTGCGCCGACGAGCCGCTCGACGGCGCGGACCAGACCGAGCAGGTTCTTGTATGGATCGGCGCGGCCCGCGGCGACGATGAGCTTCCCGGTGACGCCGAAGCGAGCGCGAAGCTCGCGTGCGGTTTCGCCGTCGGGAGGTCGGAAGGCATCGCTCAGGCCGTTGTAGACGACGGCCGTTTTCTCGTCGGGAATGCGGAGATGCCCGACGATGTCGCGCTTCGTGTGCTCGGAGACGGCGATGATACAGTCGGCGAGCCGCGCGGCACGCCGGGTGCCCCAGCGGTACAGCGCGAGGAAGCGCGTCTTGCGAGCTCGCGGCACGTAGTGGGGCGCGACGAACGGGATCAGGTCGTGGATCGTTGCGACGGCCGGGCACGGCGTACGCCGGAGCGGGAGCATGAAGTTGGTCGAGTGGAACACGTCGGCGCGCAGCGTGCCGAGCAGGCGAGGCAGCGCGAACGTTGAGCGCGGTGAGAAGGGGCCGTACCGGACGGTCTCGATGCTTACATGCCGGCGCTCGTCGAGGCGCAGGAGGCCGCGCTCGCGTTCGAGGACGTCACGATTGTCGAAGATCAGGATGAACTCATCGTCACGGGCCACGTCGAGAAGCGCACGTACGAGATCGCGCGTGTAGCGCCCGACGCCCGAGATCCTCGGGAAAATCCAGCGGCAATCAATGGCGATCCGCATCGCTATGCTCCCCCGACCGCGCGGTACAGGTCGAGCGTTTGGCGTGCGGCTCTCTCCCACGTGAACTGGGCCGCCCGCTCGAGGCCGCGCCGGCGCAGGTCGGCGGCGAGCGCCGGGTCTTGGAGCACGCGCGCGAGCGAGTCGGCAAACGCGTCGGGCGAGCGTTCACTGACGAGGACAGCCGCGTCGCCCACGACCTCGGGCAGGGACGCGGCGTTGCTGCAGACGACCGGCAGGCCGGACGCCATCGCCTCGAGCGCGGGCAGGCCGAATCCCTCGTACCTGGTCGGGAACGCAAGCGCGTCGGCGCCGCGATACAGACGGCGTAGCGCCTCATCAGGGACGTAGCCGAGACGCAGGAGGCGGCCCGCACGCTGCTCGGCGACCAGCCGCACCTCAATCTCGTCGGCGAGCCAGCCGCGCGGGCCGGCGACGACAAGGCCGACGTCGTGCAGCGCGGTCGCTTCGCGCAGCATGCTCATCGCGTCGAGCAGCAGGCCGATCTCCTTGCGGGGCTCGACGCTGCCGACGGCGAGCACGTATCGTGCGAACGGTCGCTCGCCGGCGGTTTCCTCTTCTTTCGGTTGCTGTGCGGGTTGCTGAAAGATCCGACGGACGCCGTGGTGGATGACGTGGACGTTGCCGCGCGCTGTGGGGAACAGCTCTTCGATCTCGCGGCGCGTGAAGTCGGAGACGGCGACGACGGCGTCGGCGCGTTCGAGGCTTCTGGGCACCGAGCGCGCGAGGTAGGCACGGTTCTTCGGCTCGACCGTCTCGGGCCAGCGCGCGAATGAGAGATCGTGGACTGTCACGATCACCTTGCCGTGTTTGACCGGACGCGCGACGAAGTCGGGGAAGTGGTAGACGTCGGCCCCGTCGAGAAACCGGTCCACGGCCGGGAACGCGGCGTGCTTCCAGACCCAACTGAGCAGCCGGCCGGGCGGGAAGCCGACGCGCCGTTCGCGGAACCGCTCGTGGGAGAACGGGAGCCCGACGCGGCGCCGGCTGAAGTAGAAGGCGGTAATCTCGTCGGGGACGTCGAGCGCGGCGAGCGCCTCGATCAGGTCGTAGAGGGCGTGGCCGACGCCGGTCTTAGTCCGCAGGAGGTTCTGGATGTCGATCGCGACACGCACATCGGCCCTCCCGCGGGGGTGCTAGACGTCGGTCTCGTCGGCGCTGGTGCGGTCGAGCGTCGTGCGGACGACGTACGTCGGTTTCTTCTGCGATTCGTAGTACGTGCGCATCATCATCTCGAACTGGAGCCCGAAGCTGATGAAGATCAAGCCGATGATGATCAGGAAGAACGGCACGAGCGTCAGCAACGGCCGTCCGCCGATCGGCTGGAGCAGGATGAGCCGGACGACGAGCGCGTAGGCGGCGAGGCCGACACCGACGAGAAACGAGACGAGACCGAGCATGCCGAAGAGCAGCATGGGCCGGTGGAAGAACGTGAGCATGAACTTGAGCGTGAGCAAGTCGAGGATGACCTTATAGGTGCGCGTGAGGCCGTACTTGCTGCGGCCCGAGCGGCGCGGGCTGTCGTTGACCTCGACCTCAGCGATGCGCGCGCCCATCTGGCTGGCGATGGCGGGGATGAAGCGGTGCATGTCGCCGTAGAGGCTCAGGTCCTTGACCACGTCGCGCGCGTACGCCTTGAGCGTGCACCCATAGTCGTGGAGCTTGACGCGGCTGATCGTCGAGATGAGCCAGTTGGCGATGCGCGACGGGAGCCGGCGATTGAGCAGCCGCTCCTTGCGGTGGCGGCGCCAGCCGCTGACGATATCGTACCCCTCGTCGAACTTGGCGAGCAGCTTCGGGATGTCCGCGGGGTCGTTCTGGAGGTCGCCGTCGATGGTGACGATCACCTTGCCGCGCGCCAGGTCGATGCCGGCCGAAAGCGCGGCGGTCTGGCCGAAGTTGCGACGGAAGCTCACGACGCGCAGGTGCTCGTAGCTGGCGAAGCACTCGCGGAGCTTCTCGAACGTGGCGTCGGTGCTGCCGTCGTCGATGGCGATGACCTCGTAGGGTTCGCCGATTTCGTCGAGCGCGGTCACGAGCCGCTCGAGCATGGCCGGGACGTTGTCTTCCTCGTTGCAAAAGGGCACGACGACGGACAGGGCCAGACGGCGCGCCTGGTCGGGTAGTGCAGCCGGCTGCTCGTTTGTTGCCGTGCGGTGTTCTTCGGCAGGCATTGCCACGTCGAGCGGGTTCATCGTCACCGTGTGTCGTTCGCGGCGTTCCGTTGTGTCATGCTTCCCGGCGTTGATAGGCTACGGGGCGTCGCGTGCGGCGTCAAGAGCTTCCGGAGGGCTGGGTTGGCCTCGTCGGCTCCGTCTCGGCCGGTCTGGGCTTCTGTTTTGGTTCGATGCGGATGATCCCGGCCGAGGCGCAACGGCGCAGGAACTGCGCGATCTCGCTGGCGCTGTTCTCGACGGGGAGCGCGAGCTCCTCGGGCGGGGGCAGGGGGAAGGTGAAGCCGATCCACTTGAGCGACTCGTGATGGGCCCAGATGCCGAACAGGTCCTGCTCGCCGTCGATGGCGGCGAAGAGCGTCGGGACATCGACGCCGTCCGGTATAGGCAGGGCGTCGGGCGCTCGGCGCTGCAGCAGCCGTTGCGTGACGGGACCGTCCCAGCGCATGTGGGCGACCTCTCGCCTGAGGCGTGCCTCGGTACGCTGCAAGGCCATTCGCGGTTCAATGTTCGCGTCTTCTCGCGAGCGGCGGGTGGTGTACAGCACCTCGACGGGCCGAGCGAACTTGGCGTATTCCTCCTCGGTCCTGTCGTGCAGCAGTTCTGTCCCGCTCCTCGATTCGCCCGGGAGCGGCACGTCGAGTGTCTGGACCGTTCCGAGGATGTGCTGGCGAGTGCGCCGGATGATCGCCTCGCAGTAGTAATAGGTTGCTGCAAGGCGGTCCGTGGGCGCGGTGCGGACGCGCAGCGAGAACACGGTCAGCCCGCCCACGACGTCTCGCTGGACGTAGAAGAGCAGAAGCACGGCAAAGCGTTGAAGCTCTCGCGGCGTTGGACTGGCGACGAAGTACGTGGTCCCCGCAGCCATATACATGGTGCGTCTGAGTGCCGTCGTGTCGATGCGGTCGGCGGTGTCGAGGCTGGTGGCCGTCGAGGCGTCCGGGAAGTAGGAGATCGAGACCGCGGGACGGCCCACCCGGCCCACGAGGAAGGCGCTGTGCGCGGCAATCGGGCCGCGCTGGTGCATTCGGACGGTGAGCGGCGCGTCCGTGCCGGCGACGTCGATCAGGCCTGAGCGGCCCACGTAGCGGCCGAAGGTCAGTGTCACGTATGGAACATACGAGTCGATGATCCAGCCGCCATCGGCGATCCGGAGCGGTCGGTCCGTGCCGGGCCCGCTCTGCGTGTTCGTGCCCACGATGCCGAGGTGGATCACGGCCGCGATGTCGTCGAGCTCGTCCGCGTGTTGTTTCACGTAGGCCTGGGCGCCGTGGACGTCGGGGACGAAGACGAACCGGATCGTGCGCGCCGGCGGCAACAGCGCGCCGTCGTCGACGAGCTCCTTGGTGCTTCGAGCGAGGCTGAGCAGCGCGCCGGCGCCCGAGAGCTGGTTTGCGCCGGGCTTCGGCCCCGCAACCTCGGCGAGAAGCAGCACCATCTCAGCCGATGGGTTGGCCGCCTTGATCTCGGCCGAAACGATGGGGCACGTCGACGGCGCGGTGCGCGCGTTCTTGATCAGTGCCCGGGCCCGGACCTGCTTGCCGTCGTGCAGCGCGGCACGCAGGGTGCGCGCCTCGGCTGTCGAGATGTTGAACGCGAACAGGTTCGTCTCCCAGTCGTCAACGGCGGGGCTGAGTGACGAGGGGTGGACGGCCGTGAGCAGCTCCTTGTGCTCAGGCTCTCCCGCCGGGGCGAGCAGGAGGCCGACGGCGCCGGCGGCGACCGCCCTGTCGTGTGCCGCCTCGGCGTCGCCGCTGGTCAGGACCATCTTGCCGGCGAGGTCGAGCTCGGCGTCCCAGTCGGTCACCTCGACCACGTCGGCTGTGACGTCGCACGAGGTCGAGTAGGCCGCCACCGTGATCGGGGCCTCGCCCCAGTCTGCGACCGGGTGGCGGTCCGGCTCCTCGATCCAGAGCTCGGCGGCGTCGCACGTCCACGCCGGCGGGGCGGGCTCGACCCACCAGACGGTTGTGCCGTCGCTTGCGTAGCGGGTCGTCGTCACGTTGGAGAGGCCGGCGGCCTTGAGCTCTCGCGCGATATAGCGCATGGCCTCGTCGAGTCCCTCCGACGGCGCGAGCCGGTGGGTGCGCGCGAGGCGTTCGATGTGTCGGCGCGCACGCTTGGCGTCGAGGCCGGCCGCGATCGCGGCGCGCTCGTCGGGAGTCAGCAGCGGGATGTACGGGACCTCGCCCGGCTTCGGCTGCTTCGTTTCGGGTTGTTGCTGGGCGGCTGCGGGCACGAACGCCGCGAGAATGGCAAGGGCCGTGATGCTCGCGGCGAGTCGCAGGGGCCTGCGCCTGCCGGAGGGTCGGTGAGGGATGCCGAGCCGTTCTGTGCGCATACCGGTTCTCCCTGGTGCTGTGGTGCCGAGCGAGTCCGCAGGATCGCAACGCGTCGCCGCGAAGGCGGCGCCGCATTATACGCGGGCGCGCCGTTCGGCGCAACGCGCCCAGCGTCGATTCAGGCCTACGACGTGCGGTGGGTGTGTCAGGTTCCGGCAGATGTCACTCGGCCTCGCCGCGAGATGGCCCGGCGTTTCTGGGCTCGAGGCTGGGGCTTTCGGCGAGCTGGTGGTCCTCGTCGGGCGTGGCTTCGGGGTCGGGAGTCGGCTCTTGGGGCTTGAGGGCCTGTCGCATTTCCTCGAGGAACTTGTCCGGCTCGCGCTCGTTCAGCATGGTGCGGAGCAGGTCGCCGCCGGGCGAGATGAAGGCAACGGCCGGGCAGCCGACCGCGTAGCAGCGTTCCGCCAGCTCCGGCTGGGCCTTGGCGTTCAGGCGAACGCAGATGAACTTGGCGGCCTCGGCGCGGACGGCAGGGTCGGCGAACGTGACGTTGTCTATGCGCGCGCACGCCTCGTCGCCCTCGGCGAAGAAGAAGAGCATGATCGGCTTGCCGTTCGCCTCGGCTCGGGCGGTGGCTTCCTCGAACGTGAGCAGCCACTCGATCGGGCCGGCCTTCGGCTGCTGCTCGGTCGAGCGGCCCCTCTGCCGCAGCACGATCATGGCCGCCACAACGGCCACCAGGAGCACGGCGTAGATCGCGAGCCGCTTCGACTGCGCGCGCGACACCCGCGCGTAGCGGCTGTACTTGGAGCGTTCCCCTTCGAATCGCACGACGCTTGGCTCCTCGTTGTATCGGCGGCTGGCGCGACTGTACAGCGTTCGGGCCTGCGGCGCAATGGGCCGCTACTGGCCGGTTGCCTCGGTGGGCTTGAGGGTGACGGTTACATTGCCTGAATCGCCCGTCACGCGGGCCTTGGTGGTGGTCGGCTCGTAGCCGTCGGCCTGGACGCGCAGGATGCACTCGCCCTTGGGGAGATTCGGCACCACCACACGCCCCTCAGCGCCCCTGGTCGAGGAGTCCGTCGTTCCCCTCTCAAACATGGTCATCGCCGACAGGAGGGCTGACGCAACCGGATCGCCCTCCATCTCGACTGTAACCCGGGCGCCAGGCACGGGCCGGCCCGCGCTGTCACGGACGGTGACGGCCAGGTCGTGCCCCTCGTCCAGATCGAGGTCGAGGGCGGTATCCTGTCCGCGCGTCACGGAGATTTCTTGTTTGACGAGAGCGTAGCCCGTCGCTTTCGCCAGGATCGTGTACCGGCCCGGACCCACCTTGTCCATCTGCCACTCGCCCGTGTCGGGATCGATGCTGGGCTGGTCGCCCGTCAGCAAGCGGCCATTCTCGTCGAGCACGAACACGAGCATCCGGTTGGGCAGTTCGTCCGCCCCTGCGCGCACCTTTCCGCCGATGGTGCAGGCCTTCTCCAGTTGGATCCGGAGCGGGGGGAAGTTCTGGTTCGGCCGCTGCTCGATCGGGATGACGCGCGGCGCATACCCGTCGGCCGACGCGTAGAGCCGGTAGGTGCCCGGCTGGTCGCAGTCGAGGCTGAACTCACCGGTTTCCCCGGTCCTGACGTTCCCCGCGAAGATCGAGAAGAGCGACGGCAGACCAGGTTCATCGCCGTCGCGCTTCGGCTCGACGATCAGTGAGACTTCGGCGCCCGCAAGCGGTTGAGATAGGTTGTCGTAGACGGCACCCGTGATGCAGGAGGTGCCGAGCTGGATGTCGAGGCGGAGATCGGTCGTGCCCATTGTGAACTCGCGCAGGACGCGGCCGCCCCGGTCGGCCCAGATCATGAGCCTGTAGGTGCCGGGGTTGACGTGCTCGATGCGGTACTGGCCGGACTCGTCGATCGAGTCCCGTGAGGCGCCGCCGACGAGCATCTCGACGGTTGCGTCCTTCGGTATGATGATGATCATGCCCCCGGTCAGGGGTTGGCCGGCGCGGGTGACTTGGCCGAAGACGGCGGCGCCGCCGCCGAGGACGAAATCGGCCCGCGTGTCCTGGCCGTCGCGGACAACGACGCGCTGCCACTCGATCTGCCGGGCGCTGAAGAACGTTTCCCTGCCGCTGGCTGTCGCGGCCACCCGGTAGCGTCCAGGCGCCAGGTGGTCGATGGCGTAGTTGCCCTGCTCGTCGGTCTCGACCCACATGTTCTCGTTGCCAAACGCCTGGCGGAAAGACGAGATGGCCGCGACTGCTGCCCCGCGCTGGGGGACGCTGTTGGTATCGGTCACCGTGCCTACGACACGCCCGCCGGCGCAGAGCTGGACGAGCAGCGGTTCCCCTTCGCCTTTGCCGATGCGCTGCTTCTGCTCGAACAGCGCGTAGTCGGCGTGCTCGACGCGGAGCACGTATCGGCCCGGCGGGATGCAGCTCAGCGCAAAGCTGCCGTCTGTGTCGGTCTGAACCACAACCTTGGCATATTCCTGATGGCCTACGGTCCAGTCGTCGACGGCGTCCTCCCAGAGCATGACGTCAGCGCCGGCCACCGGTTGCTGGGTCAGCTTCGCCACGACGCGGCCGCGGACAGTCCCGCCCCGGTCGAGCGCGACGGTGACATCTCGCTGCACGTCGCCTTCGTTGAGCTCGACGCTGACCGTTTGGGGGGCGAACTCCGGGTGCTCGGCGGCGAACTTGTGCCGCGCGGCAGCCAGGTGCTCGATGACGCACCGGCCGTAGGCGTCGGTCCGGCCGCAAAGACCGTCGCGATGAGCGCTCTTGATTTCAACGTCAGCGACGGGCTGACCGTCTGCGGTGGCGGTCAGCACGAGCGTGATGCCTTCAACGAGCTCGACGAGCAGCTCCTCTGGCTCCTCGCCCTGTTTGGCTTCGATGTCCGTGATGACCGCGGGCGCGTAGCCGTCGGCCACGATCTGGATCGCCCCACCTTCGTCCGGGTCGAGCATGCTTAGCTCGAAGCGCCCATCGGGATGATGCTCGATCTCGCTTTCGTTGTACGTCTCGAACCAGCCGACCCAGTTGCCCTCGGTGATGCTGAACAGCTCGACGGGCTCCTGGGTCTGTTTGTCGACGACGCGGCCCGTCAGCGTGAGGGCGGCGTCCAGGGTGATCTCGATATCGTGTGCAGGCGCGGTGTACATCCCGCTGTCGGGTGCGTACCCCTCAGCGCTCGCCGAGAGGTACACCTCGTCGCCCACTGCGAAGCCCGACACCGTGAACGTGCCGTCCTGCTCGGCGGTGGCATCGTTCTGGTTTCCTCTCCTGTAATCCCTCGCCTCGAGCGTAGCACCGGGAACGGGCGCACCGTTTTCGTCGACAATCGTGCCGGATAGCGCGCTGCCGGGCTCGAGCGCGAAGTTGATTTCCTCGAGCACCGTGCCCTCGGCGACGGTCAGCTCGAGCGGGTCCAGGCAGATCAACAAGTTCGCGTAGGCCTTGACCGCGTAGGGACCCGGCGGCAAGGGGTGGGATGTATAGCGACCATCGAAGTCGGTCTGCGTCACCGACCGTCTGTCGTACTCGTCCCCGAAGCCGCCGTGGGAGCGCCAGCCTCCTTCATCGGCGTCCTCGCGTTTACGGGAGAAGCTTACGGTGGCCTCGTGAACGGGTTCGCCGGCGGGACCGATGACCGTGCCCGAGAGGCGCCCGCCGCGGTTCAATACGATCTCGACGGTGTCGATAACCTGGTCTTTGGCGAGCTCGATCGGATCCTTCTTGGTCGAGACGAAATCGTCGTGGTCGGCCTCCAAGCGGTACGCAGCGGGCTCGAGGCCGCCGAAGCGGAACGTGCCATCCTCGCTGGTGGTCGTGCTCTCCCCGTGCGCGGAGTGGCCCTTACCGAAATCCTCTTCGGTCTGGCTGAGTTGCACAGTGGCTTCGGGCACCGGCAAGCCGCCGGCGGTCAGGACTCGGCCGGCAAGCACCGCGCCCTGTCTGAGCTGGATGCTCAGGGGCTCGCCCAGGTCTCGGCCCTCCAGATCGATCGTCTCATCGCAGTAGCCGTCGGCCTCGACGACGAGCCGGGTGAGTTCCGGAAAGGAAGCCTCAATCTCGAACAAGCCCTGCTCGTCCGTGCTGGTGGCGAACACCTCAGCCTCGTCGAGGTAGAACTCGGGCTCCATGTCGGACCCGCGCCTGTATCGCCCCCGGCTCTCGCTCCTCGGCGCGCGAAAGACCAGGTCGGCGTCCTCGATTGGCTTACCTGTCGCGGCGTTCGTGACGACGCCCCGAATCGGTTGGCTCGGCTCGAGCGGCAGTACAACTTGAGTGGTCTTGCCGCGCACGAGAAGCGCTGCCACGGGCTGTGGACTGGCCAGACCGGGAGCGGTCGCGAAGAACCACTGCTGGCCTGGCGAGGCCAACGTGATCGTGCAGCATCCCTGCTCATCGGTGGTGGCCTCGTCGAGATCCCACTCCCCGATGCAATGCACGGTGGCTTCGACGACGGGCTTGCCGGTCTTCGCCTCGGTGACAAGAATGCTGGCTGTGGGGCCGAGGGTAAGTACTATGGTTAGCGGCTTGCCCATGGGGGCCTGCTGGATCTCGGTATCCTCGTAACCGGTCTTGCATGCTGAGAGGTATGCCTGTCTTGTCCAGCGGTGTTCTATACGAAAGCGACCGTCGGGACCTGTCGTGGTCGAAGCGACTGTGATGGGGATCTTCTCTAGCGTGTACAGTACTTCGATGGTGGCGCCCGCAACCGGCTCCTTGTCGACATCGATGACCTGGCCCGCGATCTCGGCGTCCTGGTTCAGTGTGAGGGTGCACCCGGTGTGTGTTTCTCCGGAAACGATGCTGACGCAAGAGCTGTAGCCGTTGCTGTAACCGGTTGCCGAGGCGACCAGCAGGTACGATCCCCCTCGGAGGCCGTCGAGCTGGAAACGGCCTTCCAGGTCGCACGTCGCGGTCGCCATCGGTCGCTTATCGGTGATGTCCCAGATGTCGCACGGATAGCAGGCGACGGCCGCTTCGGCGACCGCGCTTCCGTCGGGCGCAAGGACAGTGCCGGCGATCGAGGCGGGCCGCCCGAGGGTGATAACGTACGGCTCCGTGAGGTGGTCGCCCTTCGCGGGGCAGCCTGGCTCGAAGGTGGTAGCATACCCGTCGAGCGCGGCGACAAGCCCGTAGCGGCCTTCCTCGAGCGTGCTGAACGTCGCGAGGCCATCCTGGTCCGTGTGCAGCTCGCAGCCGACCACCGCCGGGTACTGATCCGCGTCGACACCGTCGATGTTCCACGAGCGCGCCGTGACCGACGCGCCGGCGAGTGGTTGCCGTTGCTCGTTCTGGACCTTGACCTGCCACGTGACGGCCTTTTCGAGCGTGAAATCGAGCTTGGCCAGCTCTTCAGCGGATTTCTCGGTCATCTTGACGCTGCCGAGGTTCCACGGTGCGCCGAGCGGCGGCCGCTTCAAGACGACGTAGATACAGCCGCGCTTGACGCGGTCGAAGCGAAACCGGCCGCTCGGGTCGGTCGTGGTCCGGCGCGGGGGCTCGTCGGTCGGCGTCTCGGCAATGAGGATGACGTCGGCGTCGGCGACCGGCTTGCCGTCAGCGTCGAGAACCTGGCCGGCGACTGTGCACGTCGCCGTCTCGTCGCCGGCGGTAGATTCGGCCCCGCCGGCCTCGGCCTCGCCGGCCCTGGCCGGCGCCTTCACCGAGCTTGGCCTTTGCTGCGTCTCCGGCTGCTCTTGTGCCGGCCGGCGCGCGTCGTCGGCACCGGGGCCGAGACTCCGCAGCGCGAAGTACACGCCGAGGCCGACGACGATGGCGGCAGCCACCAACCACAGACAGATCTTCTTCATGGCGGGCCTCCCCAGACGAAGCGGAATCGTCAACCTTTGACGAAAGACGGTCTCCTAGGTTCCCTCGGTCCTGTGCATCTGCTGCACCTAGGCAGTATACCATAGGACACACGCACGGACAAGGGGCGGCACTCTCATGCGGCGAGCGCGCTATCGGCTGTGGACCGGGTTCTTCTCCATGAGCTCGACGAAGCGGGGGAAGAGGTAGGCAGCGTCGTGGGGGCCGGGCGAGGCTTCGGGGTGGTACTGGACGCTGAAGGCGGGGAGCTTGGTGTGCTGGAGGCCTTCGCTGGTGCGGTCGTTCAGGTTGAGGTGGGTCTGGACGACGGCCTTGGGCAGCGAGTCGATGTCGACGGCGAAGCCGTGGTTCTGGGCGGTGATCTCGATCTTGCCGGTGGTCAGGTCGATGACGGGCTGGTTGGCACCGCGGTGGCCGAACTTGAGTTTGTACGTGGTGCCGCCGCAGGCGAGGCCGAGGACCTGGTGGCCGAGGCAGATGCCGAAGATGGGCACGGTGCCGAGCAGGCCGCGGATCGTTTCGGACACGTACGGCACGCCGGCCGGGTCGCCGGGGCCGTTGGCGAGGAAAAGACCGTCGGGCTTGGCGGCGAGGATCTCGTCGGCCGTGGCCTTCGCGGGGAAGACGGTGACGTCGCACCCTTCCTGGCGCAGGCGGCGCAGGATGTTGGTCTTGATGCCGGTGTCGATGGCGGCGACGCGGAACCGCGGCTCGGGCAGTTCGGGCCGCTGCTCTTCGGTTGTCCACGGGCGGCTCAGTTCGCCGTCGGGGTCCCAGTGGTACGGCTCGGTGCAGGTGACGTGCTTGACCATGTCCTCGCCGACGAGGCCGACCCAGTTGCGCGCTTTCTCGACGAGCGATTTCTCGTCGAGGTCGGTGCTCGAGATGATGCCCTTCATCGCGCCGGCCGTGCGGATGTGCTTGGTGAGCATGCGGGTGTCGATGCCCTGGATGCCGGGCACGTTGTTGGTGGCGAGGAACTCGTCGAGCGTGGCGGTGTGACGCCAGTTCGATGGGATGCGGCTCAGCTCGCGCACGACGAAGCCCTCGACCCACACGCGCTGCGACTCGACGTCGTCGGGGTTGACGCCGTAGTTGCCGATGAGGGGGCAGGTCATCGTGACGATCTGGCCGCAGTACGACGGGTCGGTGAGGATCTCCTGGTAGCCGGTCATCGAGGTGTTGAAGACGACCTCGCCGACACACCCGCGTTCGGGCCCGAACGCACGCTCTCCCTGGGCGCCGAACGCTTCGCCGTGAAAGACCGTGCCGTCCTCGAGCGCGAGGATGGCTGGCTTGGGCTTCCGTGTCGGCATTACGCGCCCGTTCTGGCGGTTCGCCCGTCGTAGACGACGTGGCCGGCGACGATGGTGGCGACGGGCGCGCCAGTGAGCTGCCAGCCGCCGAACGGCGTGTTACGGCTCTTGCTGGCGAACGTGTCGGGGTTGACCGTGATCTCGGCGTCGGGATCGACAATGGTGACGTCGCCGTCCATGCCGGGTTTGAGCGAGCCCTTCGTGTCGAGGTTGAGGATCCTGGCCGGCGCGCACGACAGCTTCTCGACGAGCTGCGCGAGATCGAGGGTGCCCTTGTGGAGCAGCTCGGTGCATGCGAGCGACACGGCCGTCTCGAGCCCGATGATGCCGAACGCGGCGAGCGGGAACTCGACTTGCTTGTCGCTGTCGGCGTGCGGGGCGTGGTCGCTGGCGATCGCATCGATCGTGCCGTCGCGCAGGCCCTCGATCAGGGCGAGGCGGTTCTCCTCGCTGCGCAGCGGCGGCTTCATCTTGGTGTTCGTGTCGTAGGTGGCGACGCACGCGTCGGTGAGCGTGAAGTGGTGGGGCGTCGCCTCGGCCGTGATCGGCACGCCGCGCGCCTTCGCCTCGCGCACGATGCGGACCGAGCCGGTCGAGCTGACGTGGGCGACATGGCACGGCGTGCCGGTGAGCTCGGCGAGGATGGCGTTGCGCGCGACGTGCACCTCCTCGGCAGCCGAGGGGATGCCGCTCAAGCCGAGCAGCGTCGAGTAATGGCCCTCGTGCATGACGCCGTCGGCGGTGAGGCGCTTGTCCTCGGCGTGCGAGATGTACGGCACGCCGAACATGTTGGTGTAATCGAGCGCGCGGCGCAGCACGTAGTTGTCCTGCGAGCCGAGGCCATCGTCGCTCACGGCGACGGCGCCGGCCTCGACGAGCGCGCCGATATTAGCGATGTCCTTACCTTCGAGGCCCGCGCTGATCGCCCCGATGGGGAAGACGTTGACGACGCCAACGGCGTCGGCACGCATCATGATAAGGTCGATCACGCCGGACGTGTCGATGACGGGATTCGTGTTCGGCATGCAGGCGACCGACGTGAACCCGCCGTGCGCGGCCGCGCGAGTGCCGGTCTCGATGTCCTCCTTGCGCTCGTGGCCGGGCTCGCGCAGGTGCACGTGCATGTCGATGAAGCCGGGCGCGACGACGCAGCCCGACGCGTCGAGCGTCGGAACGCCGGCGGCCTTGATGTTGTGTCCGATCTCGGCGACCCGGCCGTCGGTGATCAGCACATCGGCGACCTCGTCGAGGTCCTGCGACGGATCGACGACCCGCCCACCGGTGATCAGCACTGCTCCGTTCCGTTTCATCTTCGAATCCCTCAGTTGACGCCCGCGAGCAGGAACAGGACGGCCATGCGGACGGCGACGCCGTTGGTGACCTGGTCCAGGATGACCGACTGCGCGCTGTCGGCCACCTCGCTCGTCAGCTCGATACCGCGGTTGAGCGGGCCCGGGTGCATGACGATTGCGTCGGGCTTGGCGAGCTTCATGCGCTCGCTCGTGATGCCGAACAGGCGGACGTACTCGCCGACGGACGGCAGGAAGTTCGCCTGCTGGCGTTCGAACTGCATGCGGAGGCAGTAGACGACGTCGGCGCCGTCGAGGGCCTCCTCGAGGCGCGTGGTCCGCTCGACGCCGAATGCCTCGAACCGTTTCGGCACGAGCGTCGGCGGCCCGCACAGGACGACGTGCGCGCCGAGCTTCGTGAGCCCGAAGACGTCGGAGCGCGCGACGCGGCTGTGGATGATGTCGCCGATGATGGTGACCTTGAGGCCGTCGAACTCCTTGCCGCGCTCCTGCATCGTGAACAGGTCGAGGAGCGCCTGCGTTGGGTGTTCGTGCATGCCGTCGCCTGCGTTGATGACGCGCGAGCTGCAGTGGCGCGACACGAAGTGCGGCGCGCCGGAGGCAGGGTGGCGCATGACGAGCAGGTCGATGCGGTACGCTTCGAGCGTGTGGACCGTGTCGATCAGCGTCTCGCCCTTGACGACGCTCGAGCCGGAAGCAGCGACGTTGAGCACGTCCGCGCTCAGGCGCTTCGCGGCCACCTCGAACGAGGTGCGCGTTCGCGTGCTCGCCTCGAAGAAGAGGTTCACAACCGTCTTGCCCCGCAGCGCCGGCACCTTCTTGATCTCGCGCGTCGAGACCTCTTTGAAGTGCTTCGCCTGGTCGAGGATCAAGCAGATCTCGTCGGCGCTCACGTCCTCGAGGCCGAGCAGATGCCGGTGGGGCCACTCGGTAGCGGCTTGCTTCGGTTTCGGCGGAGACTTCGCCGCTCGTGTCATCGTGTGTCCTCCAGTCGATCGGGTCACGGCACGCCCTCGCCCTCGGTGCGTTCCGGTCTATAGAGCACGACCTCGTCGACGCCGTCGACCTCGGCGAGGTGAACGCGCACGTTCTCGTCGCGCCGCGTCGGCACGTTCTTGCCGACGACGTCGGCGCGGATCGGCAGTTCGCGATGGCCGCGGTCGATGAGCACCGCGAGCATGATGCGGCGCGGCCGGCCGAAGTCCATGATGGCGTCGAGGGCCGAGCGGATCGTGCGGCCGGTGAAGAGCACGTCGTCGACGATGACGAGGTCGCGGCCCGTCAGGTCAAACCCGAAGTGGGTGCTCTTGACCTCGGGCTGGTCAAGCCGGGTGCCGAGGTCGTCGCGGTAGAACGTGATGTCGAGCTCGGCAACGGGCGGCTCGAGGCCGCAGGCGGCGTGCACGTTGCCCGCGGTCCGCTTCGCCAGCGGCACGCCGCGCGTCTGGATGCCGATGAGGCCGAGCGCGTTGATGTCGCGGTGTTTCTCGACGATCTCGTGCGCCATGCGCGTCAGGGTGCGATGCATCTGCGTCGCGTCGACGAGCTGGACCTGTGTGATGCCGGTGTCGAGGTCGCTCACGTCACGGCTCCTCATGTTGGCCAGCGTCCCAAGGGCGAAAAAAAGGCCCGTCCCTTGGTGACGGGCTCATGCTCTTCGCTTGTGCGGGTCCATCGCGTGCCCTTCCTCGCCTCACGGGACGAAGTTAAAAGGCTCCGTAACAGCTTCAGGTCGCCTCCCCTTATAACGGCAGCAGCAAGGTTGTGTCAAGAGAAATCAGCTCACGTGGGCGGCGTCTCCGGCCACCTGTCAAGGAGGCGCCGGTTGACATCGGTCAATGGTGAGCCATATGTTGCCCAGGCACATGGACAGGGGAGGCATCCCATGGCTGACCAGGCAATGAAGCGCATCTACCGGGGTGTCCTGTTCGGCGTGGCGTTGGTGGGCGGCATCATTCTGCTGGTGCTGGTGCGTCAGATCGTGCTGATGGCGTTCCTCGGCGCGACCCTCGCCGTTTTGTTCACCTGGCTGGCGGGGCTGCTTCGCCGCGTGGTGCCGAGGCTGGGCCAGGGCGTGGCCTTGGTGATCGTGATCGTTGTGCTCGCCGCAGTCGTGTTTGGTCTTGCCAACGTCATTGCGCGCCCGATAGTGAGGGAGCTGAGCGATCTGGCCGCGAACCTCGAGAGGCATTTCGGCACGCTCCAGGACAAGTTCGAGGAGTGGAGCGAGACATACCTCGAATCGGACACACCGATTGACGTGAGCGGGCTCGCCAAGGAAGTCTTCAAGTCGACGCAGAGTGTTGTACGGTTCGTCCTTCGCTTTGTCACCGTGACGGGCGACATCCTGCTCAAGGTGTTCATCGTGTTGTCGCTCGGTGTCTTCTTCTCCGTCAAGCCGGGCCAGTACAACAACCTGCTGCTGCGCTACGTGGGCGAGGGCAACCGCGAGCGGGTACGGCGCGTTCTCGACCAGATCGCCGCCAGGCTCCGCGGCTGGCTGGGCGGGACGCTGTTCTCCGCCTTGTTCATCGCCGTGTTCGCGACGCTCGGTTTGCTGCTTATCGGGGTGCGGTACCCGCACGTGTTCGGCCTGCTGGCCGGTCTGATGGCGTTCATCCCGTACTTCGGCTCGATCATGGCCGTCGTGCCGCCGGCGCTCTTTGCGCTGCTCGATCCGCACCCGATCAAGGCGCTGTGGGTGGTGGTGCTGTTCGTGGCGGTGCAGACGGTCGAGGCGAACGTGTTCACGCCGATGGTGATGCAGCGCCGGGTAAACCTGCCGCCGGCCGTCGTGGTGCTGGCCGTGATGGTGATGGGCGCGCTGCTCGGGTTCTTGGGCGCCGTGCTGGCGCTGCCGTTGACGCTGGCAATCCGAGCCCTTGTGGATGAGTTCGTGGCGAAGAAGCGCGCAAAGCCGGTTCCCTCGGCGGCTACCGCGACCGAGGCATAGGGCGCCGGCGTCTACGGCGCCGCTTGTCCGTATTCCTTGAGGCAGAACCAGACGACGCCGGCCTCCGCCGGGAATTCGACCCAGATGGTGAAGATGGTGAAGCCGTGGTCTGCGAGCCGGCGGACAACCTCGGCGAGGTGTGTTATGTCCGGCCGGTGGCGGAAGAACATCGTGTAGGAGGCACCGTCTTCTTCGGTGACGGTGTACATGAAAACCGGCTCGTCCTCGGGGTTGGCGATCATGAGTTCGGGCGGCGGCTCGAGCGTCTCGAGCTCGAGGGCACGCGCGAGGACCTGGAACAGGACGAGCTCGCCCTCGGCTTTGCCGATGTAGGCCTTCTTGTCGGCGTCATGCGCGTTGATGCTGTCGGCAATCCTGTGTAGCCGGGCCCATTGGCGCTTGAGCAGGATCGAGCCGGCGTGGAGCCGGCCGCTCGGGAAGCGCGTGTTGGGGTGGAAAGGGAAGGCGAAGAAGCTGACGGCGGCGACGATGCCGACGAGGGCGACGCGCGCGACAGTCCTAGCGCGCGGCAGTCTGAGCTGCCAGATGGCGCCCGCCACGAGCAGGAACAGGCCGAAGTAGGCGGCCATGTTGTGCCGGGCGCTGTTGGCGCGGATGACGAGCCAGAGCAGAATGAGCGGCAGCGCCCACAGGAGCGCGAACGCGACGAGCCTGCCGCGCCGCCTCGCGAGCAGCACGACGAGGCCGACAACGGCCGCCGGCACGGCCGCCACGCCCCCGCCGATAAGCAGCGCGCGCAGGTTGTAGAGCCAGGCGCCGCCGTCGAGGCCGATGAAGAAGTGCGACGACCAGTTGCTCACAAACCCCGTGGCCGACGCCTCGCCGCGCGAGAGAAACGCCTGCGGCAGAAACGCGCAGACAAGACCGGCAGTGATGACGAGCCCAATGGCCCAGGCAAGGCCGCGGCCGACGCGGCGGCCGTCGAGCAGAACGAGGCCGAGCGTCGCGCCGCTGCACACGAGGACGTCGGCCTTCGTCAGGCCGGCGAGGACGAACAGGAGCCACGCGGCAAAGAGCAACATCACGGGCCGCTTGGATGCGAGCGCCGCGTCGAACAGCACCAGACCCCAGACGAGGAACGCGTACGCGGGCATGTGGGGCATGCCGTAGATGCTGCCCTGCCAGACGGCGGGGGCGAGCAGCGTCAGGCCCACGGCCGCGCCGGCGCCTTCCCACGGCAGAACTCGTCGTGCGAGCACGTAGAGGCCGCCCGCGATCGCCGCGCCCGCGACGGCGCTGAGCCAGCTCATCCACGCCGGCACGTCCTGGGGCTGCACGGCGCCCGAGCTCATGAGCGTCTTGAGCCACAGCACGTAGAGCGGGCTGGAGCGGACGCGGTAGTCGGCCCAGCTCGAGCCGGCCAACTGCCCCGTGAGCCGCCAGCGGATCGCGTCGTTGGCGAGCCGGGCGGCGTCGTGCTCGCCGAAGGTGTCTCGGAGCACGTACGGGCAGTGGACGGCGAACGTGACGAGGATCAGGCCGAGGGCTATGAGCCGGTCGAGCCGGTGCAATCGTTGGGGTGCAGCGACCGGCGCGTGCAGGCTCGGTTCAGCGGTGTCGGTGCTCGCCACTCGTTCCCTCCGCTCGTCGTGGCCTGTCGGCCTCGGGTCTGGCACGCGAGGACACAGTAACGGCTCGGCGTCCCGGTGGCAAGCGGCTCCGATACAGTCTCCGGACGCAAAGACGGGCCGCCCCGTGCACGGCAGCGGCCCGCGAAAAAGAACGGCTCTGTTGTGTCTAGAAGCTGATCAGCCAGTTGAGGCGGATGGTGATCGTGTTCTCGGCCTCGTCGACGGTCGTCCACGTGTACCAGCTCTCGAGCACGAAGCTCATCGGCAGTTGGTACTCGAAGCCGGCGCTCACGAGCCACTCGTCCCCGTCGGCCGTCTGGAGCACGTCGAGTCCGACCGTTGCGGGCAACTCGAGGAAGTCGAAGCTCGTGTCAACACCGGCGAAGAACGCCTCGTCGTCGTCCTGGAAGCTGTAGCCGAGGTGACCGCGCACGGGCCCGAAGTCGTGCGTGACGACGAGGTAGGGGTCGATGTTGCCGTTGTTGTCCTCGTCGTCGGTCAGGTTCTGCAGGCCGGCGCCGAGGTTGGGCAGCCCGTCGCCGAGCGGGTAGACGAACTTGCCGAAGAAGCGGATGTCGCCCTGGGGCTCGTCGGTCGGGCCGAGCATGCCGTACAGGCCGACCTCGACGTAGTCGAGGACGCCGACATTGAGCGCGCCCCACCAATCCGGCTCTCCCCGCTCGCCGGTGGTCACCCACGTCGAGAGCTCGACGTTCCGCCACGCCAGGATCTCGGCGATCGGGATGTCGTTCAGGCTCGTGCCCGGGGTGCCGGGCGCGCTGGTCGCGGCGAGCATCACGCCGAGACAGACGGCGACCAGCATCGGGATGCGCAGTGTTCGATTCATTCCGTACCTCCCTCCGCAGCGGCGGTTCCCGTGCGCGTTTCCGCTTGGGTCATTGCGACCTTGCCTGGACCCGAAGGTAGGTGACCGGTGGCGCGCTGTCAAGCGGCGAATCGGCCGAGATGTGTCGCGGCGCGCCTCTGCTTGGCCCCGGGCCTCGAATATGGTTTCATGCCGAGCGGATGAGTTCGAACAGCCGTCCGATTGCGGTGAGTGCGTATGAAGCAGGCATACTTGACGGGACCGCGCCGGTTCGACGTGCGCGAGGCGCCCGAGCCAGGCGAGATCGGGCCGCACGAGGCGGCCGTTCGGCTCAAGGCGGTCGGCATCTGCGGCTCCGATCTTCACTACTTCGCCGAGGGCCGGATCGGCTCGCAGGTCGTCGAGTACCCGTTCACGATCGGGCACGAATGCGCCGGCGTCGTCGAGCGGGTTGGCCGGGCCGTGACGCGCGTTGCGGCGGGCGATCGGGTGGCCATCGACCCTGCGATGCCGTGCGGCCAGTGCGAGTGGTGCCGGAAGGGACGCGAGAACGTCTGCCCGCGCATGCGGTTCCTCGGGTGTCCCGGCCAGGCCGAGGGGGCGCTGAAGCAGGTGCTCGTGATGCCGGAGCGGTGCCTGTTCCGGCTGCCGGAGTCGCTCGGCTTCGACGAGGGCGCCGTGCTCGAGCCGGCGGCCATCTGCGCCTATGCGGTTGCGCAGAGCCGGCTCGCCCCCGACGAGACGGTCGCCGTGCTCGGCTCGGGGCCGATGGGGCTGCTGACGCTCGCGTGCGCGAGCGCTTCGGGTCGGCGGCAAGCATTTGCGACGGACCTCGTGCCCGAGCGCGTCGAAGCGGCGCGCCGGTTCGGGGCCGACGCGGCGCTGAACCGGCGCGAGGTGGACGTGGTCGGGACGATCCTCGATGAGACGGGCGGTCGCGGCGTGGACGTGGTCTACGAGTGCGCGGGCGAGCAGGACACCGTTGACCAGGCGGTGCAGATCGCGGCGCCCGGCGGGCGGGTATCGATCATCGGCATCCCGGCCGGGCCGCGCATTGAGCTTGCGGCCGATCTTGTCCGGCGCAAGGAGCTGCTCATCATCAACGTGCGGCGCCAGAACAGGACGGTCGAGCGCACGATCGAGCTCGCCGCGGCCGGCGCCGTGCCTGTCGGCAAGCTCGTCACCCACCACTTCCCGCTCGAGCGGGTCGGCGAGGCGTTCGAACTGGTCGCCGGCTACCGCGACGGCGTGCTCAAGGCGATCGTCCAGCCCTAGCGGGCTGCTGAGAGACCCGGCTCAAGCCAAGAAACGGTCGGCTTCTCGGGGATGTCTCTGTCGCCTCTTCGGGGCTCAATGGTTTTTTCTCGTCGAGAACCTGGGGCTCACGCCCCTGTTGAAAGAGCCCAGCCACCGTCGACATGGGTGCTTGCCCCAAAGGGGCTTCATAGGTCAGCCCAGGGTTCCGGCGCCTCCGAAGAGGCGCGCAAACACCCTGGGTGTGGTGGCCACGAAAGACAGATCGTAGCCTGAAAGGCTTCCATAGAACGCCTCTTTCAACAGGGCCTCACGCCCCAGGCTATGTGCTGGGCGGACCTTCGGTCCGCTCGGCCTCCGGCCCCGGTGGTGTGCGGCTTCACGCTGGGCTTGTTCTTCAGTGACCTGCTATCCCTGGCGCTGATTCAACCTGACTTGGCAGCGTCCTTGCTGTTTCAGCGTGCCTCAACCTCTCGGCAAGGGGTCTCTCCGGGACTGCAGCGGGACAGTGTGGTCATGTCCTACATAGGACGGTGGCAGGACCAGAACCAGGGACCGAGGGAGCCGGACCAAGAAGCCGTGACGCAGGTGCAGCGACAGGCCGAGCTTGAGGAGACTGCTCGCCGCTACCGCGAGCTCAAGCGCGCCATGGGCGACATGATGTTCGTCGTGGACGGCACGGGCCGGTTCCTCGACATGAACGAACGCTTCGCGCAGCGCATCGGCTATGGGGCCTCCGAGCTTGTGGCGATGAAGCTCTACGAGGTGGTCGAGGGCGAGGCCGAGGACCCCCGTCAGAAGATGATGCCGTTCTTTGCCCGGAGTGGGGGGCGGCAGACGTTGCAGACCAAGGACGGTGGCCGGCTGCCGGTCCTTGTCAGTTCGGTGGGCCGCTACACCCAGGCCGGCCAGTTCGCCGGGGCGCTGGTGGTGTGCCGCGACGCTGCCGATCAGGCGCCGGGCGCCGAGGCGATCGCCGACGCCGCCCAGGAAATGAACCAGCCGCTGTCGGGCATCTACGGCTACTCAGAGCTGCTGAAGGGGAGCGTGGGCGCGCAGGATCCGGCGTATCGGTACGCGAAGAAGATCTACGAGCAGAGCGAGCGGCTTGCCTCGCTCGTGAAGAGAATCAAGGCCCAACAGGGCGAGGTCGAGGGCGTTCCGACGCCCGAGCCGCCGGACGATGAGCCGTCGCAAGAGGAGGTGCACCCATGAGCGGGCCAATCAGGGCGCTGGTGGTGGACGACGAGCAGATCATCCGCGACATCATGGAGGATATCCTTGCCTCCGAACAGGGGGGCGTCGAGACGACGGCGGTCGGTACCTGTGAGGATGCGCTGCACTTGGTCGGCGAGCAGGACTTCGACGTCATCTTCATCGACGTGTGCATGGGCGACGGCGATGGCGTGGAATTGCTCAGGCAGATCAGACAAACCAGGCCGGACACCCACATATATATGATTACCGGCTACGACGTCGATGCCGAGCTCCAGGCCGCACTCGCGGCAGGCGCCGCCGGCGCGATCCACAAGCCGTTCAAGGTCGGCGAGATCCTGGCGGCCATCCACGGCATGTATTCCGAGCCAACGCCGCTCTCAGAATGAGTTGATTCGCTCGACCGACGGGCCAGATTGAAAGCCGGCCGTCGACGCCAGCGGCTTGCACTAAGGTAGAGCGTGCAGCGCGCGGCACGAGCGTTGCAGTCGTAACTGGTTCAGAGCTCACTAGTTACCAGTCATCCCGCTCCGGGCCGGTTGTTCGCGCCCGCGTCTTCCTCCGGCTTTTCTCGTCGGTGGCATGTTCTTTGCGTTAGCCCAAGCTCGTCCAGCACGCCTCGGGTAGGGAGTGAGGATGCAAGGTTGCGTAGTCATTCGGGCAGATGGGGGTCACGCGATCGGGACCGGGCACCTGACCAGAACGCTCCACCTGGCGGATCGGCTTGCGGAGTCAGGCGAGCAGGTGACATTCGTCTCGCGCTCGCGCGACGGCGCCGCCGCCCTGTGCGAGCAGCGAGGCCACGCACTTTTCTTCCTCCCCCCCATCTCGGAGGGCTCGGGCGCGCAGGCCGCTTCGGCGATCAGCGCGCTCGAGCCCGGCTTAATCATCAACGACATCCGCAACACTCCTGAAGAGTACATGCACGCGCTGCGGGCGTCGGGCGCGGCGATCGTCAACTTCGACGACCGCGGCGCGGGCGCGCCGCTGGCCGACGTGCTCGTCGACGCCAACCGCCCGGCCGAGGACGCTGTCTCCATCGCCGGCCCCCGGGCCTATTTCGGGCCGGACTACATGGTGCTCGACGAGGTGTTCGAGCAAGCCCATCGGTTGCCGAAGGGGGTGCGCGACCGGGTCGAGGAGGTCGTCGTGTTCATGGGGGGAAGCGACCCGGCCGGCTTGACGCTCAGGGCGCTGCGGGCCATTGAGCTGCTCGAGCCGGATTGGCACACGACGGTGCTGCTCGGCTACGGATACGAGGACCACGCCAAGGCGTCGGCGCTGGCGGCGAAATGCCGGAACGTGGATCTCGTCGCCGGCCCGGACGACCCGGCGGTCCACATGCAGGCGACCGATATAGCCCTGTGCTCGGGAGGGATCGTCATGTTCGAGCTGGCGTGCGTCGGCACGCCGTCGATCGTTTGCTGCCAGGTGGCGCACGAGCTCGACAACGCGCGGCGCTTCGTTGAGTGGGGGGCCGTTCAGTGTCTTGGGTTCGGCGATGCGTGCCGCCCGCAGGATATGGCGGACGCGCTCCGCTCGCTCGCCGCCGACACCGCGGCGCGCCGGGCCATGAGCGATGCGGGCAAGCGCGTCGTGGACGGGCGTGGGCTGAATCGTGTGGTGGAGGTTATCGAGACGTGCGTCCAGCAGTGCTGATCATCGGGGCCGGCATCCTTCAGGGGCCGGCCATCCGAATCGCCAAGTCGCTCGGCTACGCCGTGATCGCCACCGACATCGTCGAGACGGCGCCCGGGCTGCGCTGGGCCGACCACGTCGGCATGGTGAGCAAGTTCGACGTCGAAGGCCACGTGCGTTTCGCCGAGGCGTGCCGCAACGAGTTCGACCTGCGCGGCGTGCTCACGATCGGCACGGACGCCTCGTGCGCCGTCGCGGGCGTGGCTGCGGCGCTCAACCTGCCGGGCGTCGACCCGCACACGGCGTTCATGGCGACGAATAAGGCGGCGATGCGCCGCCGGCTCAGGCAGTGCGGTGTGCCGTGTCCGGACTTCCGCGAGGTGCGCCAGCTCGTCGAGGCCCTCTCGGCCGCCGACGAGATCGGCTACCCGCTGGTGATCAAGCCGGTCGACAACATGGGCGCGCGCGGGGTGCGGCGGATCGATTCGCCCGATGAGCTGCGCGACTTCTTTCCCGTGACGATTTCGAACAGCCGCGAGGGTGCGGCGATCATCGAAGAGTACATGGACGGGCGCGAGGTGAGCATCGACACGATCGTCGAGAACGGCGACGTGCACCTGCTCACAATTGCCGATCGCCACATCTCGTATGCGCCGTATTTCGTCGAGATCGGCCACACGATCCCGTCGGCGCTGCCGCAGGCGGCGCTCGACAACGTCTTCGAGGTGATGCGGCTTGGGATCGAGGCGCTCGGGATCATGACGGGCGCGTCGAAGGGCGATATCAGAGTGACGGCCGAGGGCGCGAAGATCGGCGAGATGACCGCGCGCCTCAGCGGCGGTTTCCACTGCCAGTACACCGAGCCGTTGGCGACGGGGATGAACTCGATCAAAGCGGTCATCGACCTGGCCGTCGGCAACCCGGTCGATCCGGCCGACGTCACGCCGCAATGGGACCGCGCCGCGTGCGAGCGCGCGATCCTCGCCGAGCCGGGCACGGTGACGGCGATCGAGGGCGTCGACGCGGCGCTCGATCTGCCCGGGGTCGAGCACGTCTTCCTGAACGTCGCGGAAGGCAGCGTCGTCGAGCCGTTGACGAGCAACATGGGCAAGCCCGGGCACGTGATCGCGAGCGGCGCGGCGCGCGCCGAGGCGGTCGCGGCGGCCGAGCGCGCGCTCGACACGATTCGCGTCGTGACGGCGCCGATTCCCGACGAGGTGTCGGCGCGGGCCTAGCAGGCAACACGGGGGTTCACACGTGAACTGGAAGGGGACAACGACGCTTGTGACGGGCGCGGGCGGCTTCATCGGGAGCCACCTCGTCGAGGCGCTCGTGCGCCGCGGCGCGCGCGTCCGCGCGTTTGTCCACTACAACTCGCGCAACGACTGGGGCCAACTCGAGCGCGTTCCCGACTCGGTGCTGCGGCGCGTCGAGGTGGTCGCCGGCGACGTGCGCGACCCCTTCTTCGTCACTACGGCGGTCAAGGGATGCGAGGTGGTGTTCCATCTCGCGGCGCTGATCCCGATTCCCTATTCGTACATGGCGCCGCAAAGCTTTGTCGAAACGAACGTGCTCGGCACGCTCAACGTGCTCGAGGCCTGCCGCGCGGCCAGCGTGCCGCGGCTCGTGCACACCTCGACGAGCGAGACGTACGGGACGGCGCAAGCTGACCTGATGGACGAGACGCACCCGGTCCACTCGCAGTCGCCGTACTCGGCGAGCAAGGTCGGCGCCGACAAGCTTGTCGAGAGCTACGTGTGCTCGTACGGCCTGCCGGCGGTGACGGTGCGGCCGTTCAACACGTACGGGCCGCGCCAGTCGGCTCGCGCCGTGATCCCGTCGATCGCCACGCAGACGCTGGCGCAGCGCAAGCGCGTGGCGACCGGCTCGCTCACGCCCGTGCGTGACTTCAGCTACGTGGGCGATACGGTCGATGGCTTCCTTGACGTGGCCGAGCTCGACGACGCGGCAGGCGAGGTGTTCAACATCGGCACCGGCGAGGGCGTCGCGATCGGCGACGTGGGCCGAGCGATCATCGATCTGTGCGGCAACGGCGCGCGCCTCGTGCGCGACGAGCGGCGCGTCCGCCCGGAGGCGAGCGAGGTGACGCGTCTGGTCTGCGACAGCACGAAGCTGCAGGCGCGCACGGGGTGGCGCCCACGCGTGACACTGCGCGAGGGGCTCGAGCGGACGATCGAGTTCGTCTCGCAGCACCTGGCCGAATACAAAGCGGACCTCTACAACGTGTAAGGTGGGTATGAAGGCGGTTGTGCTTGCCGGTGGGAAGGGGACGCGGCTCAGGCCGTACACGGCCGTGCTGCCGAAACCGCTCGTGCCCGTCGACGACACGCCGATCCTCGAGATCATCCTCGGGCAGCTCGGCCGTGCCGGCATCGTTGACGTGACGATCACGGTCGGCCACCTCGCCTCGCTCATCGAAACGTTCTTCGGCGACGGCAGTCGCTTCGGGGTCCGGCTCCGGTACTTCCGCGAGGACACCCCGCTGAGCACGGTCGGCTCGTTGCCGCTGATCGACGAGCTGACCGAGCCGTTCCTCGTGATGAACGGCGACGTACTAACCGACATCGACTTCGGCGCGCTCCGCGCGTTCCACGACGAGCGCCGCGGCATCGCCACGATCGCCACCGCGGCGCGCGAGCACCAGGCCGATTTCGGCGTCGTGCGCTGGGACGGCGACACGCGCATCGTCGAGTTCGTCGAGAAACCGATGGCCTGCTACCACGTGAGCATGGGCGTCTACGTGTTCTCGCGCGCCGTGCTCAACTACATCCCGAAGGGCGAGCCGTTCGGCTTCGACGAGCTGATGCAGGCGATGCTCAATGCAGGCGAACGTGTCTACTCGTACCCGCACACCGGGTATTGGCTCGACCTGGGCCGGCCCGACGACTACGAACGGGCCATCGCGGATTTCGGGCGGATGCGAGAGCAGTTCGTGGGAGTCAAGCCATGACGTGGTCCGTGCCGCTGGCTGATCTCGACTTCGACGAGGCGGAGGTTCAGGCCGTCCTCGACGTGCTCGAGAGCAAGTGGCTCACCATGGGGCCGGTGACTGAGCGCTTCGAACATGTGTTCGCATCGGCCCTCGAGGCACGTCAGGCCGTCGCCGTCTCGAGCGGCACGGCCGCGTTGCACCTTGCATGCCGCGCGCTCGAGATCGGGCCGGGCGACGAGGTCATTGTGCCGTCGCTGACGTTTGTGGCGACCGCTAATGCGGTGCTCTACTGCGGCGCGACGCCGGTGTTCGCCGACATCACGTCCGAGGACGACTGGACGATGTCGCCCGCGGACATCGAACAGCGTATCACGCCGCGAACCGCGGCGATCATCGTCATGCATTACGGCGGGTATCTGTGTGATATGGCGGCGATTCTCGACGTGGCGCGCCGACACGGCGTGCCGGTGATCGAGGACTGCGCCCACGCGCCGCTCGCGCGGCTGGACGGCGGGGCGACCGGTACCTTCGGCACGATCGGGTGTTTCAGCTTCTACACGAACAAGAACCTCGCCGTGGGCGAGGGCGGCATGGTGGTCACGAACGACGACGAGCTCGCGCGGCGCGTGCGCCTGCTGCGGTCCCACGGCATGTCGAGCACGTGCATCGACCGGCACCGAGGCGCCGAGCCGCTCTACGACGTGACGGAGCTCGGCTACAACTACCGGCTCGACGAGCTGCGCGCGGCGATCGGGCTCGCGCAGCTCGACAAGCTTGCTCGCAACAACGCGCGGCGGGCAACGCTCACGGCGCGCTACCGCGAGCTGATCGCGGCGATGGATGCGGTGCGGATGCCGTTCGGCAGTCCACGCGGCGCGCCGGCGCACCATCTGTGCGCCACGCTGCTCGACGAGGACGTCGATAGGGGCCGCTGCGTCGGGATCCTGCACGAGCGCGGGATCCAGACGAGCGTGCACTACACGCCGGTCCATACGTTGCGCTACTACCGCGAGCGGTTCGGCGATGGGATGGCGTTGCCGCTGAGCGAGCACGTCGGGGCGCGCGAGGTGACGCTGCCGCTCCATCCGCGAATGACGGAACGGGACGTAACGCAGGTAACGAGCACACTCGCCGAGGCGGTCGCTGGTGCGCGACGCGGGCGAGCGTCACGGAGGGAGTTCGTTGGCGCTTGAGCCTGCGGGCACAGTTGCGTAGACTCCGCGCGATCTGGCTGGCGTGGCTCTGCGTGCGCGAACGCACTGAGCGAATATGGAGGTCGGCGACGCGGCATTGGGGGTACGATCTGGTATGCTGTTTCGCCGTCGGGGATTCACGGCGCGAAGGAGAAGGGGGACCACATGACGTCGAAACGCGACCGTTTGGTTGTCTTGGGCCGGCTCTCGTCGGTGTTGGCGCACGAGATCCGGAATCCACTTGCCGGGATCAGTGCGGCGACACAGATGCTCGGCAGCAAGCTCGAGCCGGCGGACCCAAAGAAGAAGTACGTCGGCATGATTCTCAGCGAGATCGAGCGGGTCGAGGAGATCGTGAAAAACCTGCTCAACTACTCGCGCGAGGGCCAGCCGTGCATGATGCGGGCCGATCTCGGCTCGATCATTGAGAAGGCACTCGGCATCTTCGGTGACGGCTTTGATCGGTCCCGCGTGTGCGTGGACGTTCGCCACGACGAGGCGATGCCGTTCGTCCGCTGCGATGCCGACCAGATCGAGCGCGCGTTCCGCAATCTTATTGCGAACGCCGTTGACGCGATGCCGCAGGGCGGCACGCTGACGATCCGCACGGCGCATGACGCGTTGAGCGGCGAGGTGACCGTGACGTTCGAGGACACCGGCGTCGGCACCGATCTTGAGGAACTCGACGAGCTGTTCTCGCCATTCTACACGACGAAGACCAAGGGCAACGGGCTCGGCTTGCCCGTTGCGCTCAAGTGCCTTGAGGAACACGGCGGGTCGATAACGCCCCGGCGTGGTGCGTCCTGCGGCTTGACGATGGTTGTGCGGTGGCCCGCGCTGCCGGCGGACCGTTCGAGCGTTTCTGAGGACGCAGCAGGAACGTCGCAGGCTGCACGCTAATTCGGGGGACAGATGGAGACGACGGTTCTCATTGTCGATGACGAAGAGGCGATTCGTGTCTCGCTCAAGGAGGCGCTCGCCGAGGAAGGATACACCATTCTGGACGCTGCGACCGGGGAGGAGGGAATCAGCCTTGTGCGCAGCAAGCGTCCCGACCTCGTGTTGCTTGACATGAAGCTGCCGAAGGCGAGCGGCATCGACGTGCTCAAGCAGGTGCGGAAGCTCCAGGACGATATCGTCGTGGTCATCATGACCGCGTTCGCCGACGTGGCCAGCGCGGTCAAGTGCATGAAGTACGGCGCGTACGACTACGTCAACAAGCCGTTCAGCATCGAGACGCTGAAGATCGTCGTGCGCAACGCGCTCGAGACGCTCTCGCTCAAGAAGGAGCTCTCGATCGTGCGCGAGCGCGAGCAGCGCGAGTTCGAGGCCGATTTCATCGTCGGCGAGAACCCGAAGATGCGCAAGGTGTACGAGTACGTCAAGCGCGTCGCGCGGAGCAACTCGTCGACGGTGCTCGTGCAGGGCGAGAGCGGCACGGGCAAGGAGCTGATCGCGCGCGCGATTCACTATCACAGTTTCCGGCGCGACAAGATGTTCGTCGATTTCAACTGCACCGCGATCCCGGAGGCGCTGGTCGAGAGCGAGCTGTTCGGGTTTGAGAAGGGGGCGTTTACTGACGCGAAGCAGCAGAAGAAAGGCCTCTTCGAGCTCGCCGATAAGGGCACGCTGTTCCTCGACGAGATCGGCGACATGAGCTACAATCTGCAGGCGAAGCTGCTCCGCGCGCTGCAGGAGCGGTCGTTTACGCGAGTCGGCGGCGTGTCGAAGGTCAAGGTTGACATTCGCATCATCGCCTCGACGAACCGCGATTTGCGTGCGGCGATGGCCGAGGGCACGTTCCGCGAGGATCTGTACTACCGGCTCCACGTCGTGCCGATCACGCTGCCGCTGCTGCATGATCGCGGTCGGGACGTGTTGCTGCTGGCGAAGCACTTCATCGACAAGTTCAACCGCGAGTTCAAGAAGAACGTCTACAAGATCTCGCCCGAGGCCGAGGCGATGATGCTCGAGTATCAGTGGCCGGGCAACGTGCGCGAGCTCAAGAACACAATCGAGCGAGCCATCTTGCTCGAGTGCGAGGACGAGCTGTTGCCTGAGCACCTGCTGTTCGCCGAGGCCGACGCGGCCCCGGCGGCGGACAGCGCGGCGGTGCCGACGTCGACGGACATGACGCTCGATGAGATTGAGAAGGAATACATCCGCCGCGTCGTCGAGGCGGTCGGCTGGAACAAGAACCGCGCGGCCAAGACGCTCGGCATCGACCGGACCACGCTCTACACGAAGATCAAGAAGTACGGCCTTGTCCGCTCGTGATGTGCTGAATCTCGACGGCTTGTCGGAATTGCCGACAAGCGCACCACCGTTCAGTCACTGAACGTATACCGACCGGTCACCCGGGCTTTTCTCGTCGTGAGATGGGCCAGGGGTGACCGGTTTTCTTTGTGCATGACGGCCGGCGCAACGCCGGGCGCGGGTGCGTGTGTTCGCGCGCCGAGCCTCACGGTTTCCTTGGTACAGAAGTTGCTCAATCGGCTCGCGTAGAATGGTGTGCCAAGGAGAGAGCAATGCGCGCTACCACGCTTGTCTTCGGGGTGCTTGTCACGGGTGGGTTGGTCATGGCGGCGGGCTGTCAGATCGGCAGCCGGCAGCCGCCGCGCGAGCAGGTGCGCCCGTACGACCTCGTGCCGCAATCGGGCTACCTGACGGACGGGTCAACCGTGGCGCCCGATTATGCTGCGCTGGTGCCGCCCAACGAGGGAGACGAAGAGCCGCGGTTCGACGAGGCGGCCTACAGGGCGGCGATCCAGAAGGACCTCGTGCGCATCAACGTGCTGCTCAGCGAGAACGAGCGGCTGCGCCAGGAGCTCGCGGTCGCGCAGGCGGCGCTCAACGAGGCACGCGATCAGATCGAGCAGCTCCGCGAGACAGTGGCCGGGCTGGAGGCCAAGCTCGTGCTGGCCGAGGAGCGGGCTGCGCGTCGTGCGGGGCGCGCCAAGGACGGCGAGTAGTCAAGCGATGTCGGGGTCGATCCTCATAGTTGACGACGAGTTCACGCTGGCCGAGACGATTCGGGACCACTTCGCCGCCGAGGGGTTTGATGCCGAACGAGCGGCGTCGGGCGAGGCGGCGCTCGAACTCGCTCGGGCGCGGCGGTTCGACGTTGTCGTCACCGACATGAAGATGCCGGGGATGAGCGGGATCGACCTGCTGCGTGCGCTCGGCGAGGCGCCGGACCCGCCGGCGGTGATCATGATGACAGCGTACGGCACGCTCGAGTCGGCGATCGAGGTGTTCCGGCTCGGGCTGTTCGATTTCTTGGAGAAACCGGTCTCGCTCGACGAGCTGAGCCGCAGCGTCGAGCGCGCGCTTGGCGTGCGCGCGGCGCGGGCGACGCCCGAGCCGCCTGCGCTGCCGCTGCAGGTGCTGCGCGAGCGATCGCGGCGGGTCGGCCCCGTGCGCGCGGAAGTGGCGGGTGATGCGTCGGCCGGCGAAGCGACGGCGGTGTGGCATCTGCGGTCGCTCGATCGGGAGCGGACCGCGTTCATCTGGGGGCACGTTGTGCGCCAGAACCGATACGCCGCGAGCACCCGCCTGATCGTCAGGACACTGGCCGACGCGGTTGACCTTGGCGACCCGGTTGGAGCGCTTGAGACGATCTCGCGCCGTCTGGGCGATCTCGATTGCCTTGCCGCGTTGCAGGCGCTGGCGGTCGGCGTGGTCGAGCCACAGCCGGGCCGTCGTGTGCACGGCGCAGCGTTCGGCCATCCCGGCGTGTTCCGGTTGTGTGGCGGTGATTCATCGGCCGAGTGCCTTGTGGACGGCCCGGACGCGTCGGTACGGCCTTTCGAGACGGTCCTGGCTCCCACGGACGTGCTGTTGTTGGCTGAACCGCGGCTCGTGTCGGCGGCCGGCGAGCGGTGGCCCGACGTGCTCGCGGCGGCGGCGCGGTGTGTTGCCGACGGTGAGCTGCGCCCGGCGCGGCGGCTGCTGGCGAAGGTGCCCGAGGCGGCCCACGGCGCGCCGGTCGCCGTTGCCCTGCGCCTGGGCGAGACCATCCGGCCCGACGAGCTGACTCACGTGAGTGCCCCGTCGAGCCTGGCGAGCTTGGCGCACCTGCGCGACGCGGCCGAGCAGTTCGCGCTCAGCTCCCCGCTCAGCGATCAGGCGGCGCACGAGGTCGTCACGGCCGTCCAGGAGGCCCTGCTCAACTGCATTCGGTGGGCCTACCCGGGCCGCGAAGGGCTCGTGTATCTGACGCTCTCGCGCGAGGCGGAACGGATCCGCGCCAGCGTGCGCGATCGCGGCCTGGGCTTCGAAGTCGCTGAGATCTACGAGCGCACGTCGGAGCGGGTGAACGATCCACTCCGGTGCTCGGGCCGCGGCCTGATGCTCATGGGCGCGTTGGCCGACCGGTTCGAGCTTGTGTCTCGTCCGGGCCGCGGCACGAACGTCGTGATCGAGAAGAAGTTCGATCTGCCGGTCGCTGCGAACGCGGCCGCGGACGCGGACGAACTGGAGCACGCCAGATGAGTCGGGAGCAGTCCAGACGGAACGGCGCGCCGGTGGTTGTGTCGGTCGCCGACGAGCTCGTGCTCGAATCGGCCGAACCCGCCGAGCAGTTGCGTGAGCTGCTCAACGCGGGCGCGCACCGGATTGTGCTTGATCTGCGTCAGGCGAGCTACGTGTCGGCGATCGGTCTTGGCGTCGTGGCGGACGCAGTCAAGCAGGCGCGGCGCGTGGGCGGCGACGTCAAGATCGCTGTGAGCCGTCCGGAGCTGCGCCGCGTCTTTGACGTGGGTGAACTCGGCCCGCTGCTCGAGTTCTACGACGACGTCGAGAGCGCGCGCCAGGCGTTCGGCGACAACGTGGGCGAGGTGGAGCGTACCCTGCTGTGGCAGCAGTTCAACGATGAGTGACGACAGCGACAACAAGACCGAGCCGTCGGCCGAAGAAGCGAACCCGCCGGCGGAGTCGGCGCACGAAGCGGCGCGCGAGGCTGCGAGCGAGCCGGGACACGCCACAGATGTTGGCGCATCCGCGGAGGCTGGCCCTACGGGCCGGTCCGCGCAGCCGCCGCCCGACGCGTCCGAGCGATCGGCCGAGCCGGTCGCGGACGCTGAGCCAGCCGACGAACCTGGCACGCCGGACGCCGAGCCATCCGCCTCTTCGGCCGAACTTCCAGCCGAAGCGTCTGAGTCGTCCGTCGACGCGGGTGAGCCGCAGCAAGAGGTCGACGAGGCGCCGGCCGCCGACGATCAGGAATCGGCCGACATGGCCGCAGCGCCTGCCGCTGCCGCTGATGTTCCCGAACCAGAGACCGAGGCGCCCGTCGACGAGACTGACGCTGCTGAACCGAGTGCGGAAACGCCGGAAGCAGCCGCGGAAACGCCGGGAGAAAAAACTGATGCGCCCGAGCCTGCCGAGGCGCCCGTCGACGAGGCTGAAGCTGCTGAGCCGAGTGCGGAAACGCCGGAAGCAGCCGCGGAAACGCCGGGAGAGGAAACTGATGCGCCCGAACCTGCCGGGGCGCCCGTCGACGAGGCTGAAGCTGCTGAGCCGAGTGCGGAGACGGCCGAGACTGCTGCAGAAGCGCCGGCGGAGACCGGTGCGGCCGTCGGCGAAGGTGCCGAGGGCGTCGAGGTGGACGGCGCCGGGGGGCATGTCGGCGGCGGCACGCCCGTGGAGGTGATGTCGCTCGACGAGGCCGAAGCCGTTGTTGACACGCGTCGGCGTCGGCGTCGGCTTGCCGTGCTTGTCGCCGCGCCGGCCGTGGTCATCGGGCTGCTGATCGCCGTGACGCAGATCAAGCTCGGCGGGGCGTCGGGCACGAAACCGCCGTCGGTGCGCAACTGGGAAGCCGGCATGGAACAGATCGAACAAGGCAATACGGCCACGGGTGTTCAGATGCTCGAGGACGTGGTGGCCGGCCTTGCGATCGGTCAGGACCGTGCCGTTGCCCACGTGCGGCTCGCCGAGGTGTACCGCAAGCTCGGCGAGACCGAGCCGCACTACTACAACTCGGCCATTCGCCACTACACGTTGGCGCTCGGGCTGGTCGAGCAGGCCGACTCGGCCGAGGCCGCCTGCGCCGTCGACGAGTTGCTCTACGAGACAGGGCAGTGCTTTGCGGCGCTTGGCTCGCACGAGATGGCGCTCGAGTTCTTCGAGCGGCTCGAGCGCGAGCACCCGGCGAGTCCATTCAGGCCGCAAGCCCGATTCGAGATCGGCGAGGCGTACCTGGCGGTCGGCCGCTACCAGGAGGCGCGGGAGGCGTTCGCGCTCGTGGCTGAAGCGTATCGGGGCGATCCGCTGGGCGAGAGTGCGTTCTTCCGGTTCGCCGACACTTTCGACGAGCAGGCCGAATCACTCAAGACGGAGTAGTCATGCTGCCTCGCGCACGGTGCATAGACGACGCGTGGGCCGGCGCCCTGGCCGCGGCGGTCCTGCTGTGCCTGTGCGCTGCGCCTGCTGCGGGCGGCCAGGCGCACCTGGGCGGCGAAGGGCCGCTGGGCGGCGAAGGGCCGCTGGGCGGCGAAGGGCCGC
>CAZCQN010000002.1:41023-62102 GCA_964500825.1 uncultured Verrucomicrobiota bacterium
GGCCGCTGGGCGGCGAAGGGCCGCTGGGCGGCGAAGGGCCGCTGGGCGGCGAAGGGCCGCTGGGCGGCGAAGGACCGCTGCTGCCTCGCCTGAGCGGGCCGCGCAGCTCGCCGGACTTCATCCCGCCGGCCGACGAGACGGCCCCGCCCTCGGACCGCTCGGACGTGCTCGAGGCGACTGGCACCGAAGACGAACGCGAGGGGACGGCGCCCGAGGAAGTCACGAGCACGCTGCGGCTTTTCCTCGATGAGATGCTCACGCAGGCATCGGTCTGGGATGTGCTCCCGCCGCACATGGGGGTCGAGGCGCGGCGCACCTACCTTGAAGACCGGAGCATCCGCACATACCGGGAGGGGATCATCCGGTTCCCCGACTCGCCCTACGTGCCCGAAGCTCATCTGAAGGTCGCGTCGGTCTATGCCCGCCGCGGCGATCGCCAAGCGGCGCTGCGCGAATACGCCAAGCTGCTCGAGCGCTTCCCCACGCACGAGCTCGCCGACGAGGCGCGGCTCGAACGCGCGCGCATGATGTTCGAAACCGGTGAGTACGCCAGCGCCAGGCACGAGGCGTATCTGCTCATCGACAGCTTCCCCGGCCGGCCGCTTGTTGCCGACGCCTACATGGTCGCGGCACGCTCGCACGAGCGGCTCGCCGAGTACGAGGCCGGCCAGATGGCGTACGAACACGTGCTGCGCCGGACGGCGCCCGGCGACGAGCTGTTCGACGGGGCGCGCGAGGGGCTCGCGTCGATCGAGCTGGCCCGAGGGCACATCGACGCCGCGGTCGAGATCTACAAGCAGCTCATCGCGGAGTCGCCTTCGCACGCCGTGCGCGATGAGCGCGAGTACCGGCTCACCCAGCTCTACCTCGACGCCGGCGAGACCGCCCGAGCTCGGGCGCTGCTTCGCCGCATCGTCGGCGGCTACGAGCTGAACGCCTACCGCGCCACGGCCGCCTACCAGCTTGCCGACTCCTACTACGGCGAGGGGAGAATTCCGCAGGCGGCGAAGTACTACCGGCTCGCCCTGATCGACTTCCCCAACTACCCGGCGCGCATCCCGGCGCTGTTCCGCGCGGCCGAGGTGTACCGCCGGCTTGGCCTCTACGGCAAGGCGCTCGACATGGTGCGCCTGGTGACCAAGGCGCGCGATCCCGAGCCGACGCCCGATCAGCAGGCGCGCGCCAAGCTCATGGCGGGCGAGATCCTGCTGTTCGACGGCAAGTACAGCGTCGCGCTCGAGGAGCTCTACGGGGCGCTGCTCGGCGAGCTCACGCAGGCCGAGCGCGATCTGGCCGCCTACCGCATTGCCCAGTGCTACTACCACAGCGGCTACTACAACGAAGCGCTCGAAGCGTTCGACGCCGCGCTCGAGCAGGCGCCCGGGCACCCGCTCGCCCTGGAGGCGAAGGAACGCCTGGCCGACTGCTACGAGAAGAAGGGCTGGCTCGATGACGCGCGCCGGCACTACATGGACATCGTCGAGGCGGCGAGCGATGACGACACGGCCGAGCAGCAGGCCGTGCGGTCGCGGGTCGTCTTCCGGCTGCTCAACACCTACGGCGACCCGGGCCTCTATGGCGAGGAGCTGAACTGCGCCCAACGCCTGCTCGAGGGCCAGTACGCTTTTCTCGACGAGGCGCGATTGCTCTACCGCATGGCGCGCGCGACCGAGCGGCTCAACAACCCGACGCAGGCGACAGCGCTCTATTCGCAGGTCCGCTCGCGGTTCCCGGCAACAACGTGGGCCGAGCAGGCCGACGTGAAGATCCGGCACATGCAGATGCTGAAGCAGATTAAGGACTTGTCCGAACTGGACATGCTCGAGGAGGCGCGTGAGTGATGGACAACACGCTGCTCAAGACGCTCTACGAGGGGATCCAGGAAGAGATTGCTCACTACGAGCAGCTCCTGGATCTGACCACGCGGGAGCACGAGATCCTGTCCGATGAGAGCTACAACACCGAGCTCGCGAGCGTGGCGGCCAGGAAGCTCAAGATCATGCGCGAGCTCAACAACCTCTCGATGCGGATCGGCCCGCTCAAGGTGCGCTGGAAGCTCGAGGAGTCGCGCGACGACCCGAACGTCGAGAACGCGGAGATCTCGCCGCTGCTCGATGAGCTCGGCACGCTGCTCGAGAAGATCCTCGACGTGGACGAAGAGAACCAGCGCATCCTGGCCCGCGTCGTCGGCGAGATCGACACCCAGGGGGCAAACCGGAGCCTCAACGCGGCCTCAGCCGAGCGGGCCTACAACGGAACCGGAGACAACACCTAGCATCCGGCGCTGCCCGCGGCGCCACGCTGGAGCAGAGCGATGGAGAACACCATCGTGCCCGACACGCTTGCACACGAGCGCGCGCTGGCCGACGTGATCGCCAAGAACGGCGCATCGGGTCCCGGCGAGCTGGCATGCCTCGCCGAGGCGTTCGAGCACTTCACGCAGAAGGCGGCGAAGCTGCGCGAGTCGTACGTCAAACTCAAGCGCCACGTTCGTTCGGTCAACCGCGAGCTCAAGGAGAAGAACAGCGAGCTGCGGCTGAAGATCAACGAGCTCGACGCGACGCGCACCTACCTGCACAACGTGCTCGAGAGCATGGGCAGCGGCATGATCGCCGTCGACACGAACGGGCGGATCACCATGTTCAATGCCGCCGCCCAACAGATGACCGACTACCGGCGCAGCGAGGTCGTCGGCCGGCCCTACCGCGAGGTGTTCGCCAACGGCGACGAGGGCCTGCCGGCAATCCTGCTTGCCCTTGAGACGGAGCGGCCGCACGTGTTCAAAGAGCATGCGCTGCATCGTCGCGATGGCGAGGCCATCCCGGTGGGCGTCAGCAGCTCGCCGCTGCGCGACCCGAGCGGTGCGGTCTGCGGCGCGCTCGAGATCTTTCATGACCTGAGCGAACTCAAGCGACTCGAGGAGCGAGTCCGATGCGCCGACCGGCTTGCGGCGCTCGGCCAGATGGCGGCCACCGTCGCACACGAGATCCGCAATCCGCTCGGCGGGATCGAGGGGTTCGCCGCGCTGCTCGAGCGCGATCTGGCGTCGCAGCCGAAGATGCAGGCGATGGCGACGCAGATCGTGCAGGGCGCTCGGTCGCTCAACCACATCGTGGCGCGGCTGCTCGATTTCACCCGTCCGGTATCGCTGACGCTGCGCCGCGCGCGATTCGGTCAGATTGCCGACATGGCGCTCGCCGTGCTCGAGCAGGAGATGCGCGGCCACGAGCCGCGGGTCACACTCGTGCGGGACTACTCGGATGACGACACGGTCACCGTCGACTTCGAGCGGATGTACGGCGTCGTGCTCAACCTGGTGCGCAACGCGTGGCAGGCGATGCGCGAGCCGGGCGAGATCGCCGTCCGCGTATACGGCAACGGCGACGCGGTCGCGCTCAGTGTGCGCGACACCGGGTGCGGCATGACCGAGGAGGTTCGTCAGAACTTGTTCTCACCATTTTTCACGACGAAGGAAACCGGCACGGGACTCGGTTTGAGCATCGTGCGGAAAATCGTCGAGGCGCACGGCGGCTCGATCGAGGTCGAGAGCGAGCCGGGCGGTGGGAGCGTTTTCACCGTTCGCGTGCCGCAGACCGGCCGGCGCGGCCGACCGGAGCGCAGCACGATACGATCACCGGCAGCACCCCACGACACAGAGAGGGAAAGGCATGGCGATACAGAACGCACTCGTTGTTGATGATGAACCGCTGATGCGCAAGTTCCTCGTCGAGACCCTGACGCGCATGGGCTTCGCGGTTCAGCACGCCGCCGACGGCGGCGAGGCCCTGCGGAAGATCAAGGCCGAGACGTTCGACTTGATCTTTAGCGACATCAAGATGCCGAACGTGAGCGGTATGGATGTGCTGCGCAAGGTGCGCGCCGAGTCGCCCGAGTCGGTCGTGGTGATGATGACCGCCTACGCCACCGTCGAGAGCGCGGTCGAGGCGATGAAGGTCGGGGCGTTCGACTACATCATCAAGCCGTTCTCGCCCGACCAGATCGAGATGGTCACCCGGCGCGCGACCGAGCGGCAGAGCCTGATCGAGGAGAACCGGTACCTGCGCAGCGAGATCCTGCGTGAGTACGGCTTCGGCGAGATCATCGGCAACACGGCCGTCATGTACGGCGTCTTCGAGGTGATCAAGAAGGTGGCGAACAGCCGGGCCACCGTCCTCGTGCAGGGCGAGAGCGGCACGGGCAAGGAGCTGGCCGCGCGGGCCATCCACTACAACAGCACGCGCGCGAACGCACCGTTCATCAAGGTCAACTGCGCGGCCCTGCCGGAGAACCTGCTCGAGAGCGAGCTGTTCGGCCATGAGAAGGGCGCGTTCACCGGCGCCGTGACCCGTCGGTCGGGTCGGTTCGAGCTCGCCCACCGCGGCACGCTGCTGCTCGACGAGATCAGCGAGATCCCGCTCGGGCTCCAGGCGAAGCTGCTGCGCGTGCTCCAGGAGCGCGAGTTTGAGCGCGTCGGCGGGAGTCGCCCGATCAAGGTGGACGTCCGCATCGTGGCGACGACGAACCGGAACCTGGACGAGGAGATCGAGGCGAAGCGGTTCCGCGAGGACTTGTTCTTCCGGCTCAACGTCATCCCGATCACGCTGCCGCCGCTGCGGGACCGCAACGGCGACATCCCGTTGCTTGCCGAGCACTTCGTCGATCGCTACTGCCGGGAAAACAGCCGGGCGCTGAAGCGGTTTTCGCCGGACGCGCTCGACCTGATGTCGGGCTACACGTGGCCGGGCAACGTGCGCGAGCTGCAAAACGTGATCGAGCGCGCGGTCGTCCTGGATGCTGACGAGGAGATCCGGGCAGAGGACCTGGCGCTCCGACACGTCGGGGCCGATGAAGACGACACCGATGAGATCGTTGACGCGGTCGGCAACACGGTGGCCGAGATGGAGCGGCGTCTGATCCTCAAGACGCTCAAGGCGCTTGGCGGCAACCGCGGTCGGACGGCCGACATGCTCCAGATCAGCGTCCGCACGCTGCGCAATAAGCTGAACCAGTATCGGGTGCGGGGTTTATTCGCCGATTCGAGGAACGCGGTGACGGCCTGACAGGCTGCCGGCGGGCTCATTCGCCGTGGCAAAAACCGGTGGCACAGATATTGCTCAACTCGCCTGTGAGCGCGGCAAAAGCTGCAGGCGTTCGCCAACGGAGGCGCGATGCGCATGAACAACCTGCTCCGGCCTGAAGCGCTTGAGCTGTACGAGCGGATGTTGGATTTCGCGGCGCTGCGCCACAAGGTGATCGCCAACAACGTCGCCAACATCAACACGCCGGGGTTCCGGCGCTCGGACGTCGAGTTCGCCGAGGAGCTCGACCGCGTGTTGAGCGACAAGGGCCTCAAGGGTGCCGCGGACGTGCGCATCCGCGTCACGCAGCCGAACGTGACCGCGTTCCGCAACGACGGCAACAACGTCAGCATTGATACCGAAATGGCGGCGCTCGCCGAGAACACAATGCTCTACCAGGTGTACGCGCAGTTGCTGGCGCGGAAGTTCCGCAAGATTCACGACATCATTAAGGAGGCCTAGCGATGGGCGAGGGCATCTTCGGCACGTTCGACATCAGTGCTTCAGGCATGACGGCCGAACGGGTCCGGATGAACGTGATCGCCCACAACATTGCGAACTCCCGATCGACGCGCACCGAAGAGGGCGGCCCCTACAAGCGGCGGGTGGTCGTGTTCGAAGAGGTTCTGGGCGATGCACAGCGCCGGCTCGACGGCTTGATCGGCGACGTGGGCTGCGGCGTGCGCGTCTCCGGGTACAGCCGCGATACGCGTCCCGGTCAGAAAACCCACATGCCCGGCCATCCTGATGCGGACGAAAACGGCATGGTCGAGATGCCGAACGTGAACGTCATCGATGAAATGATGGATATGATGACCGCCATGCGCGGCTACGAGGCGAACGTGACGGCCATTAGCTCAGCAAAGCAGATGATCCTCAAGGCGCTCGAGATCTAGCGCACGTGCACTGCAGGGGCGAACCCATGACGGATATCTCGAAGATCGGCCAGCAGCTTCGGCACCTCGATCCGAGCCAGACCAGCCAACTCGAGCGGCCCGAGAGCGGCTCGTTCAAGGACATGCTCGGCGGCTTCCTCAAGCAGGTCAACGACCTGCAGCTCGGCATGGACGCGACGATCACGAAATTCGCGGCCGGCGAGATCACCGACGTGCATCAGGTCATGATCGCCGCCGAAGAGGCCGACGTCGCCTTCCAGCTCATGATGAAGATTCGCACGAAGCTGCTGAAGGCGTACGAAGAAGTCATGAAGATGCAGGTGTAAGGCCGGGCGCGGAGACCAGGGATGGACAAGTTCAACGCCATTGCCAATCAGCTCGCGGCGATCTGGAAACGGATCAGCTTCAACCAGCGGGTTTCCATCGTCCTCGTGGCCGTCGCGGCCGTGATCGGCCTGTGGGTCTTCGCCAAGGTATCGCATCGGCCCTCGCGCGCGCTGCTGTATCCGCAGGCGCTCGAGCCGGCCGATGCCGCCGCGATTGCCGACAAACTGCGCGACGAGGGCCTCGCCTTCGAGGTGCGCGACGGTGGGCGCCGCATCTACGTACCCGCCCAGCGCGTCGACGAGCTGCGGCTGACGATGGCGGGCGCTGGCTTGCCGACGAACACCGGCGGCACCGGCTGGGGCGACGTGTTCGACAAGCGCGGCCTCGGTGGCCAGTCCGACACGATGGTCAATATCAACAAGCTCCGGGCGCTGCAGGGGGAGCTGGCGCGGACGATCTCGTCGCTGACCGGCGTGCGCGGCGCACGCGTGCACCTGGTCATGCCGGAGAAGCCGCTGTTCAAGGCCGACCAGGAGCCGGCCAAAGCCTCGATCGTGCTCACGCTCAAGCCCGGCTACGGCCTCGGCCCCACCGAGCGGGACGGCATCCGCTACTTGGTTGCCAGCGCCATCGAAGGGCTCAAGACGAACAACATCACCATCCTTGACCAGGACGGCCAGTTGCTCGCGAAGCCGACGGAGGAGGGCTCGCTCGCCGACACGGGCGGTGACCAGATCGCCCTGGCACGCGGCATCGAGAAGGATTTCCTCGCAAAGGTCAGGGCACAGCTTGACGCCGCCGTTGGGCCGGACAACTGGAGCGGCTCCTTGACGGTCGAGCTCAACACAGAGAGCCTCAGGAAACAAGAGACGAGGAATACCGACGGCGCGACCGTCACGGAGGAGATAACAAAGACCAAGAGCGAGGGCGAGAGCCGCGTCGCCAGTGGCGAGCCGGGTGCCGTCACGAACCTCGACGTGACGGCCAGCGGTGGGGGTTCGACACGAGGCTCGTCCGACACGAGCGAGGTGACGCACACTGAGACGGTTCCCAACACGACGACGACGACAACCGTCGTGCCGCCCGGCAGCATCAAGAAAGTCAGCGCCAGCGTGATCCTCAACAAGGACCGGAAGCCGACCACGAAGGATGGTACGACGCTGAGCGTTGTCGACGTCAAGACGCTTGTCGAGGCCGTCATCATGTTTGACGCCCTGCGCGGCGACAAGGTGAATGTGGCGGAAGCGTCGTTTGTCGAGGCTGCGGCGACCGACGAGCAGGGCGCGAGCGCACCGAACCCGATCATGACAGGCATCGCCAAGCACGGGCCGGCCGTTATCCTGTCGATGGCCCTGCTTGGCTTCCTGTGGGTCTTCATGAAGAAAGCCAAGTACGGCGAACACGTCCCGCAGATCGCCGCGCCGGTCATGACGGCGGCCGCGGCGCCCGCCGGCGGTGGCGGGAAAGCGGCCGAGTCGATGTTCCCCGAGGCGATCGCCTCGGACAAGAAGGTCAAGCAGATCTTCGAGGAGGTCGTGTTCGAAGAGAGCGAGGCCGAGCTGCGCGGTCTGCGCGAGGCGATGGGCCAGCTCGCCGAGCAGAGGCCGGAAGCGGTCGCAGCCGTCATCCGCGAGTGGATTAGCTAGCCGAACAACGCCCCGGCGCCCTGCGGCGCCGGTGGGAGAGCAGCAGCATGGCCGACAAGAGCCGGCGAAAAGACAACGAGGCGAGCGCCGAGGCCGAGCAGGAGAGACCGCAGCACCTGCTTACCGGGAGGCAGAAAGCGGCGATGCTGCTCGTGACGCTGGGCACCAGCCGAGCCGCCAAAGTCTTTCGGCATCTCCAAGACTCCGAGGTCGAGAAGATCATCGCCTCACTCGCTGAGGTGCGCAGCGTTGCGCCAGGGGCACAGGAGCAGGTGCTCGAGGAGGCGATCAGCTCCGCCTACAAGAGCGGCACGGCCGCCGCCGGGGGCCTAGGCTTCGCCAAGGGCGTGCTCGAGGAAGCGCTCGGCGCGCGCAAGGCGGCCGACATCATCAACCGCATCGACGTGGTGATGGCCAAGAGCACCTCGTTCGAGGAGTTCCACAACATCAACGCCGCGCAGCTCGTCAACGTGCTCGCCAAGGAGCAGCCGCAGACGATCGCGCTCGTGCTCGCCCACCTGCCACCGTTTCAGGCCGCACAGGTTCTGGCTGGGCTGCCCGAGGAGATGCAGAACGAGGTCATCCTCCGCGTCTCCAAGATGGACAAGGCCGATCCCGAAGTGGTGGCACAGATCGAGGCCGTGCTGCGCAAGCAGGTCTCGACGCACAAGCAGAACCTGCGCACCGTCGGCGGTGCCCGCGCGGTCGCGAGCATCCTGAACCTGATCAACCGCAGCACGGAGAAGCGCATCCTCGAGTCGCTCAAGGAAAAAGAGTGGGAGATCGCCGAGGAAGTCAAAAAGCTGATGTTCGTCTTCGAGGACCTCGTGCTCGTCGAGGACAAGTCGATGCAGCGCGTCCTCAAGGAGATCGACATCAAGGACGTCACCGTCGCACTCAAGGCCGCCAGCGACGAGGTCAAAGGCAAGTTCTTCTCGAACCTGTCGAAGCGCGCCGTCGAGATGATTGAGGAGGAGCTCGAGTACATGGGACCGGTCAAGCTCAAGACGGTCGAGGAAGCGCAACAGAAAATCGTCAACGTGGTGCGCACGCTCGATGAGCAGGGCGAGGTGCTCATCGCCGGGCGCGGCGGCCGGGAGGATGAGGTCCTTGTCTAGCGCCGTGAAGCGAGGCCGCTTGCTCGTCGAGCCGTACCATATCGGCGGCAAGCCCGAGCGGATGATCAGTCAGCACGAGCTCGACGCGATCCTCGAGCGCAAGACGGCCGAGGCGTTCGAGCATGGCTTCGAGCAAGGCTCGGCCAAGGGCTACGAGGTCGGCGAGCAGGAGGGACGACAGCGCGCCGCCGAGGAGGTGGCCGCGCGCTTCAAGCAGGAGCTGGCCGACAAGTTCGCGGCGGTCGAGGCGCTGATCCGCGACATCGGCGCCGCGCGCGAGCAGTTGGTCAAGTCGTCCGAGCGGGAGGTCGTCGCGCTCGTCGTGACGATCGCCTCGCGCGTGCTGGGCCGCGAGGTCGAGGAGTCGAGCGTATCGCCCGAGCTCGTCGAGGAGGCCGTCCGCCAGACGATGACGCGCAAGCACGTTGTGGTTCGGCTCAACCCGGCCGACCGCGAGGCGCTGACCCAGGACGGTCAGCCGCTTGACACCCTGTTTGAGCGGGCCGGAGCCGTGGAGTTTGTTGACGATCCGGCCGTCGGCCGGTGCGGCTGCGTCGTTGAGTCAAACATGGGTGTCGTCGACGCGCAGCTCGACAAGCAGATTGAGCAACTTCGCCGGGTCCTGCTCGCCTAGCACGTGGGCGCCGCTGGAGAGGCACCGTCGTGGCAACCCCGATCCTAGAGCAGTGCGCCGAGCGCCTCGCGCGCACCCGCGCGATGCAGGTGCGCGGGCGCGTCACGCACGTGGTGGGCCTCGTCATCGAGTCCGAGGGGCCGCCCGTCTCGGTCGGCGAGCTATGCACGGTCAGCGCCGAGGGCGGTGTCCAGGTGGCCGCCGAGGTCGTCGGCTTTCGGGACAGGAAGGTGCTGCTGATGCCGCTCGGCGGCATGAAGGGCATCCACCCGGGCAGCGACGTGGTGGCCGGCGGTCACCAGCTCCTTGTGCCGGCCGGACCGCAGTTGCTCGGGCGCATCATCGGCGGGCTTGGCGAGCCGATCGACGGGCGCGGGCCGCTCAACGCCGAGGCACAGTGCCCGATCGATCGCCGCCCGATCAACCCGCTCGTGCGCAAGCGCATCGCCGAGCCGCTCGGCACGGGCGTTCGCGCCATCGATGCCGTGCTCACGTGCGGCCGCGGCCAGCGCGTTGGCATCTTCAGCGGCAGCGGCGTCGGCAAGAGCGTGCTGCTCGGCATGATCGCGCGCCAGACCGAGGCCGACGTCAACGTGATCGGCCTGATCGGCGAGCGCGGTCGCGAGGTGCGCGAGTTCCTCGAAAAGGACCTTGGCAAGGAGGGACTGAAGCGCTCGGTGGTCGTGGTGGTCACCTCCGACGAGCCCGCGCTGGTCCGGATCAAGGGCGCCGAGACGGTGGCGGCGATCGCCGAGTACTTCCGCGACCAGGGCCGCGACGTGATGCTCATGATGGACTCGATCACGCGCTACGCGATGGCGCTGCGGGAGGTTGGGCTCGCCGTCGGCGAGCCGCCGACGACGAAGGGCTACACGCCGTCGGTCTTCGCGACGCTGCCGAAGCTGCTCGAGCGGGCCGGCACCGCCGAGAGCGGCAGCATCACGGGGCTTTACAACGTGCTGGTCGAGGCCGACGACATGAGTGAGCCGGTGTCCGACTCGGTGCGTGCGATCCTCGACGGGCACCTCGTGCTCTCGCGCGAGCTGGCTGCGCGCAACCACTACCCGGCCATCGACGTGCTCGAGAGCATCAGCCGCGTGATGATCGACATCGTGCCGCGCGAGCATCTCGACGCCGCGCGCCAGCTCCAGCACCACGTCGCCGTCCACCGGCGGGCGCAGGACCTGGTCAACATCGGCGCGTACAAGCACGGGAGCAACCCGGAGATCGACCGCGCGATCGCCATGATCGGTAAGATCGACGCGTTTCTGCGCCAAGACATCGACGAGCGAAGCGACTACCAGAGCGCCGTGCACGGACTGATCGAGCTGATCGGCAGCGAGTCGGCGCTCGACGGCGCTGCGGAAGCGGGAGACCGGTCGTGAGGCGTTTCGCGTTCCGATTTCAGCGTGTGCTCGAGACGAAACGCCACTTCGAAGAGATGCGCAAAGACGAGCTCGCGGCCCTCATGGCGCAGCGGCTCGACGAAGAGCGGAAGCTGTTCGCGGTCCAGGGCGAACTGCTTGACCGGCGGCTCGAGTTGGCCAGACGGGCCGAGGCGCGCGAGACGCTGCGGGACCTGGCACGCCTGGCCCGCTACTTCTACAAGCTTGCCGATGACATCAAGCGCTTCGAGGGGCAGCTTGCGCGGTGGGACGAGCAGATCGAGGCGAAACGGGAGGAGCTCGTCGAGGCGAAGCGCGAAGTGAAAGTGCTGGAGAAGCTCGAGGAGAAAGACCGCCGCGCCTACGCCAAGGCGGAGGCCGATTGGGAGCAGAAGCTGATTGACGACGTGGCGAGCACCCGCTACGTGCGCGGGGCCCGTCAAGCGCGCGGCCTGCGCGAAGGGGTTCAGTGATGAAAGCGATCAAGCAATTCGCCCTCACGCTTATTGTGGCGATCATTATCGTAATCGGCGCCGAGGTCGCCGTCGTCAAAGCGGTGGGCAAGGAAGGCCTTCGCGACCTGCCGCTTGTGGGTGAGCTGTTCACGGTGGCCGAGTCGCCGAACCTCGCCGAGGAGCCCAAGGACGAACGGATCGACGAGATCGACACGATCCTGGCGACACTCAAAGAGCGCGCGTCACATCAGGGCGAACAGGGCGACGACGTCGAGCAGTTGCGCAGGCTCAAGGAGGACATCGCAGCCATCGAGCGACGGAACCAGGCGCTGTTCGACCGGATCCGCCAGCTTTTCCCGATCATCGACGAGGCGCGGCGGGAAACGCTCCAAGTGCTCGCGAAGAAGTACGAGAAGATGTCGCCCGAGGGGGCCGCCGCGATCCTGGCCGGCAACAAGAAGGACGAGGAATGCGCTGAGTTGCTGCTCGTCATGAAGGATCGCTCGTCGGCCGCAGTGCTCGAAGCGTTCGCCACGATGGGCGACAGTGCGATCGAGCGGGACGCCAACCGCAAGCGGGCGGCCAAGATCAGCCAGCTCATGCGCAAGGCGCTCCTGCTGTCGAACAAGGAGGCAGCCCTCTTCTCCCCGCCCTAACCCCAATACGGTTCACTTAGTGCCTGCGTTGCAGGTGGCACGGGCATCTTGCCCGTAGGAAACATGGGCCGGAGGCCCACGCCACATGGTAGGTGAACAGTATTGGCCTTAGGCCGCATTTCTCACAGGCTTTGCGCGCGCGGGCGGGCCCTATGAGCCGCGCCGCGGCGATTGAGAGTAGCCTCGGGCGCCAGCCCGTGGAACGAGATGCGACGCAATACCTCAGAGCCCCTTCAGGGGCGATTGAGCTCGGTCCGCCCGCGTTCTCAATCGCCCCTGACGGGGCTCCAGCTCTTTCTTGGGTCCGCGTTCCACGGGCTAGCGCCCGAGGCTACTCCCAGACGCCCCTGGCGGGGCTTGGATTTGTGCGGCAGCGTCAACTCAAGCCGATTCGGACGCGTGCGGGGCAGCCAGGATCCCACGAGCTTGCGCCCGAGGCTACTGCCAGACGCCCCTGGCGGGGCTTGGATTTGCGCACCGACCCGAACTCAAGCGGATTCGGATCCGTGACCGGCAAGCAAGATCCCACCAACTGTGTGCGACAGCCCGTTTGGGCGAGGCCGGTCACGGCAGCGTTGGAACATGTCGAGAGGTAATCGCCCACGCCATGTCGTGCGGCCATGTGCCTGCTCTCTGTGAAAAACGCAGGCGAGGCCGCTGGCAGATTCTTCCCCGTTCATGGAATTTCCTTCCTCATTCGGCCTGCCTCGGCGCCTCGCCCCGTTTTCCCGGTCGCCGGCCCCGGCGCGACACGTTCCCTGTTGGCACGGGCCAACAGATGTTTGTTCCTTCCGGTCGGCGCTCGTGGAACGGCAAATGCATCGCTTCGTCACGGGCCGAAAAGCGCGGGTACACAACTTGCTCATCCGCGCGGCGTGCTCATATGCGAGACCCGTTTGCCGTTACGAAGGGCTCGATGGACAACCAACTGAACATCGTCGATGTCTCAGATCTCGCCGGCCTCCGGCGCGAACCGTACTCGCGCGTTGCTGACGGGCCCGGAGCCGAGCGCCCCACTGGGGGCGGCGGTACGCCCGGTTTCCTCGCGATCCTGCTGCAGGGCCTTGAGGACCAGGCGCCGCCGTCGTCGCCCGTTCCGCAGGAAGAAGGCTCGGGCGGCGACCACGTTCCTTCCGACATCAACGAGCAGCCTGCTCCTGAGCAGCCCGTTGCGGAGCCGGTAGTCGGCGATGGGACGCAAGGCAATCGGTCCGACGTCGACGAGCAGCCTGCTCCTGAGCAGCCCGCTGCGGAGCCGGTAGTCGCCGACGGGACGCAAAGCAATCGGTCCGACGTCAACGAGCAGCTTGCTCCTGAGCAGCCCGCTGCGGAGCCGGTAGTCGCCGACGGGACGCAAGGCAATCGGTCGCCCTTGGCGGTCTCGGAGCAAACGCCAACCGAGCAGACGTCTCCGGGCCGCGGCGCTTCCAGGAGCCAGGTGACGGTGCGCGAAGCGGTCGCCGAGCTCGTGAGGGTCGGAGAGCCTGTGGAGCACGGTGCCTCCCCGAGCGGGGGCGGGGGCCGCGAGGTTGCGGTCGCGCAGGAGGAGGCTGAAGGTCCTGAAGGTTCTACCCCGTCTCCCAGGTTGTGTCGGGTGCCGGCGCCCGAACAGGGCGAGCCGGCGAAACCGCAGGCAAGAACGCCTCAGCACACGGCGACGCCCGAGACCGCCGAACCGACCGGGTCGCACGTGCGGCCGTTGCAGGAGACGGCGATGCTGACTGACACGGCCCCTGAGACGACCGGGACACCAAGGCCGACGCCCGCCGCCGAGTTGGTTGTTGAGCCGCCCGCGAGCGACGAATCGTTCGCCACCGAGGAGCCGTTACCCAAAGAGACGGACGCGGGCAGCGAGCCGAAGCAGACCGTCGAGCCAATGACGGCGCCGGCCGACAGTCGCCCCGTCGTTCTGAACGCAGCCGGTGGGGGAAGCAGTTCTGGGGCGGGGATCGAGGCCAAGCTCGACGTGCTCGATTCGGCAGCGGAACAACTGCGTGAGATCTCTGAACAGGTGCCCCCGGAGCCTCGGGAACCCAGGGCGAATTCGGGGCACGTGCCCGAGACGCCTCGGGAGGCGGCCCACGGATTGCCCAACGCCGCCGACCGCGAAGCGGTGGTCGCCTCCGGTGAAGGCGAGCAGCCGCTCCTGAATGCGCTCGGCACACGGCAGCCGGCCACGGCGCCTACGGCGGTACCCGGCGCGGATGCCGTCTCGTCGATCGAGTCCTTGGCCGGGGCTGATACAGCGGGCGGCGACGGTCAGCAGGGCGATGGTCCGCAGCATGACTTGGACGCATCGGCTCGCAACTCGACCGGCCCGCAGGCGGACGGCACGGCGGATGAGGAGGTCGTTGATCGGCTCGACAGCGTTTTCAAACAAGTGCTCTCGACGGCGCGGCTGCCGGTCGATCTGCGCCAGCGCATCGAGCTGGCCCGCTCGATCGGGCGCCAGGTCGTGCGGAACGCGGCCGTCAGCGTTCGGAACGGCCAGACCCACGTGCTGCTCCAGCTCCGACCGCCGTCGCTTGGCACAGTGCGCATGCATCTCACGACCGAGAACCAGACGGTCTCGGCGCGCATGGTTGTCGAGAGCGAGGTCGTTCGGCAGGCCGTCGAGCAGCACGTGCAGCATCTGCGGTCGGTCTTACGCGACCAGGGGCTCACCCTCGACCGTTTCGAGGTCTCCGTCCGTACGCAGGCGGACGCCGACCCATGGGCGTCGGCCCATCCCGAGGGCGATGGCCGGGGCGCCGGCCGCGCTGCCGGTGGCGACCGGCTCGACGCCGCCAACCAGAGCGGCGATGCACAAGGTGCTGGTGCCGAGGCTGTCCTCGCCTCGACCCACGACGGAATCGTTGACTACCTGGCCTAGGGAGCGAGAGCCATGGAACTGTCAAGCTCGTACTACGTGGCTCCGGCCGATGAGACCCAGTACAGCAGCTCGAGTTCGTCGAGCGACTCGCAGAGCCTCGGTAAAGACGATTTCCTCAAGCTCCTCGTCGCGCAGTTGCGCTACCAGGATCCGCTCGATCCGATGGACAACGCCGAGTTCATGTCGCAGACCGCGCAGTTCAGCATGCTCGAGGAGCTGCAGAATCTGAGCAGCGCGTTTGAGGACTCCGCTTTCGTCCAGAAGCTCACGCAAGCGGCGGGCATGGTCGGGATGCGTGCCGAGGTGCTCGACCCCGTTAGCGGCGAGCTTGCCACGAGCCCGATCACCGGCCTGACCATTCAGGACGGCGACGTCTACTTCATCATCAACGAGCTCGCGTACCGGTTCGAGGACCTTGTCGAGATCTACGCCACCCAGGACGCGTTGGACAACCAGCTCGAGTACGGCCTCAGCCTCATCGGCAAGAAGGCCACCGTCGAGGACGAGGACGGCGTCGAGCACACGGGCGTCGTCTGGGCGGTCGAGATGGACGACGAGAAGGTGTTTATCCGCATCAGCGACGACGAAGGCCGCTACCCGATCGAGTCGATCACGCAGGTCAGCCAGGCCGACGATGCCGCCTTGACCCCGGCCGAAGTCGCCGAGGCCGCCGGCCTCGTGGGCCAGTACGCCAGCGTCAAGCACCCGGAGACGGGCGAGACCATCGAGGGCGTGATCGAAGGGATCGCGTTCAGCCCGAACAGCGGGCTGCACGTGACGATCAACAGCGGCCATTACAGCTATTCGGACATTATCGAGATCATTACGCCGCCACAGTGACACAACACCGGCGCATGCCCCGAAGGGACAAGGGGCTATGCGACGGCGAGGCAAGTTGAACCGGAGTTGGGCTGTCATGGAGAGGCGCCAGACTCGCGCTGCCACGCGGCAGCACAGAAGGAGGGTCTAACAGATGTTGCGCTCACTCTTTACAGGCCTCACGGGCCTTCGGAGTTCCCAACTCGGCATGGATGTCATCGGCAACAACATCGCCAACGTCAACACGGTCGGCTTCAAGGGATCGCGCGCCACGTTCAAGGAGCTGCTCTTGCAGACGATCCGCTCGGCCTCGTCGGGAGGCACCGACGTTGGTGGGTTGAACGCGATGCAGATCGGGCTCGGGGTCTCACTCGGCAGCATCGACCGCAACCTGACCCAGGGCGTGCCGATGGTGACGAACCGGAACACCGACCTGAGCATCGAGGGCGATGGCTACTTCATCGTGAGCGACGGCTCCACGCCCTACTACACACGGGCCGGTAACTTCACCGTCGACTACAAGGGCTACCTCGTGTCGCCATTCAGCGGCTACCGCGTCCAGGGCCTCTCGGCCGTCAACGGGTCGATCCCGGCGACGGGCAACATCGGCGACATCCAGATCCCGTACGACTCGACGATGGCCCCGTCGGCTACCACGACCCTGTCGGTCGGCGGCAACCTGAACGCGGGCGCAGCCGTGAGCGACACGTACACGACCCAGGTCAACATCTTCGACAGCGCCGGTGGCGACACAACCTTGACGATCACGTTCACAAAGAGCGCAGCGAACCAGTGGGATATCTCGCTTGATGTCGCGACGGGCACGTCTCCGATAACCACAGAGACGATCAGCTTCGACGGCGACACAGGGCTGGCTACCGGGACGACCTCGTTTAGCTTCGACTGGACACCGTTCGGCGCAACCACGGCTCTGACGATCACGGTCGATTGCGGCACGGCCGGCTCGGCCGACGGGTTGACCCAGTTCGGGCTGGACGCGTCGGCCGCCGTGACGGACCGCGACGGGTACACGTCCGGCACGCTCAAGCAGTTCATGGTGAACGAGGACGGGGTGTTCACCGGTCTGTTCTCGAACGGCGAGCAGCAAGACATCGCGCAGATCTACCTGGCGAACTTCAACAACCCCGGCGGGCTCTACGACATGGGCGGCGCCCTGTTCATCGAGTCGCCGAACTCGGGCACGGCGGGCATCGCCGCGGCGAACGCCGGCGCAAATGGCAAGATCGTGCAGGGCACGCTCGAGATGTCGAACGTGGACCTGGCCGAGGAGTTCACCAACATGATCATCACCCAGCGCGCCTTCCAGGCGAACGCCCGCGTGATCTCGACTTCCGAGGAGCTGTTGACCGAGCTGCTGAACCTGAAGCGATAGGCCGTCGGCCGGTCGCGCGGGGCGCGGCCGGGACGCGTAGGCAATGGAGGGCCGCATGATTCGGCTGACGCGGCTGGACAAGAAGCGGCTGTGCGTGAACCCCGACCTGATTAAGACGGCCGAGGCGATCCCGGACACCATCATCACGCTCACCACCGGTGAGCGGATGTACGTGCGCGAGACGGTCGACGAGGTCGTCGCCCAGTTCGTGGCGTACCAGCATGCCATCCGCGAGCAGCGCGCTCAGGGGATCTTGACACCGCCGGCCGACGACGGAGCCCTCGTCGAGCAGGTGCCTGGCTCGCCCTAGCGCCGAGGAGAGACTGGGCTATGGATATCAGCACGCTTATCGGGCTCATCCTTGGCTTCCTGCTGATCGGCAGCGCCATCGCCATGGGCGCCGGCGCGGCCGGCTTCATCGATATCCCCTCGATGCTCATTACGATCGGGGGCACGATCGCGGCCACTATGGTTGCCTTCTCGCTCAAGGAGCTTGCGGGCGCCTCGTCGGTGACGCGCAAGGCCTTCTTCCACAAGGCCAACAACATCCCGGACATCATCAAGACCGTGCTCCGTTTCGCGCTCAAGGCGCGGCGCGAAGGGATCTTGGCGCTCGAAGCCGAAATCGAGACGGTGGACGATCCGTTCATCGTCAAGAGCCTGCAGCTCGCCATCGACGGCACCTCGCCGGAGATCATGGAAGATGTGTTGCGCACGGAGGTAAGCCACATCGACGAGCGGCACAAGCTCGGGCAGAGACTCTACAAGTCGATGGGGAGCTTCGCTCCTGCCTTCGGCATGGTCGGCACGCTCATCGGCCTGGTCAAGATGCTTCAGAGCATGAGCGATCCGTCCTCGATCGGCCCCGGGATGGCCGTCGCGCTGATTACGACCTTCTACGGGGCGCTGATGGCGAACCTGATCTTCTTGCCGCTCGCGGGAAAGCTCAAGCTGCGTTCCGAGCAGGAGCTGCTCGTCAAGGAAGTGATCATCGCCGGCATCCTCTCGATCCAGTCGGGCGACAACCCGCGCATCGTCGAGCAGAAGCTCCAGGTGTTCGTCTCGCCCAAGCAGCGCACGAACGCGCTCGAGGAGGTCACTCGTGGCGAGAAGAAAGCCTGAGAAAAGGCAGGAGGAGCAGGAAGAGGGCTCGCCGGGGTGGATGACCACGTTCGGCGACATGATGACCCTGTTGCTGACGTTCTTCGTGCTGCTCGTGTCGATGTCGGTCATTCGCGAGGAGGAGTTCGAGGCGGCCAAGAAGTCAATCAGGGAGGTGTTCCTCCACGGTTACTGGCGCCCCACCAAGGTGCCGATCGAAGCGGTGCACGAGCAGCGCGAGCAACAGGAGAACGCCAAGCAGCCCGGTGAGCTCGGCCCCGACGCGACCGACCAGACCGAAGTGCAGCGCATCAAGCAGCAGATCGACTCGCGCCTCGATGAGATTGGCCTGGGCGGCCTGATCACCTCCTATATCAACGTGCGCGAGGTGCGCATCCGGATACCGGACCGGATCCTGTTCGGCGTTGATTCGGCCGAGCTCAAAGACCTGTTCGCCTACGAGGTGCTGTACGGGATCGCCCATATCCTGAAGGACATGGACTACTGCATCAATATCGAGGGGCACACGGCCGACAAGGACCTCGTCGGCGAGCAGTTCAAGGACCTCTGGGAGCTGTCCACGGCCCGGGCTCTCACCGTGCTGCGCTACTTCGAAGAGAACGGCGTCGACTCGAAGCGGCTCTCAGCCGTCGGCCACGGCGCCTCGCGGCCGGCCGAGGACAATAGCACCTTCCGAGGCCGGGCACTCAACAGGCGCGTCGAGATCGTGGTCAGGGACGTAACGCCACAGCAAGCCGAGCAGCGGTACAAGTCGGACCGCGGGAGGTGAGGCATGCCGGTCGAACGATTCACCGAGAACGACGAGGCGTCCGAGGCCGAGGCGACGCCGCGCGATGAGGCGGTTTTCGACAGCGGTCACGGCCGGGGCCTGTTCGGGCGACTGAGGTTCCCTGCGGGCATCGGCGTCGGGTTGGCCATCGGCATCCTAGCACACTTCTTGCTCACCGTGCCATTGGGGCGGCCGAGGACGGGCCTGTCTCCGGCCGACAACCTGTTAGCCGAGCTGGGGCCGCAGACGGTCAACCTCGCGCAGCGCGGCACGAGCCTCGAGGTGCAGATCACCTTCGAGGCGTCGTCGCCCGAGTTTGCCGCGCTGCTGCGGCAACGGACGGCCCAGTTGGCCGATATCGCCATTGCGGTGATCAGCACCAAGGTGACGGACGAACTCGATACGGAACTCGAGCGGAACCGGCTCAAGCGCGAGCTCGCCGATGCGGTCGCCCAGCGGCTCCGCTCCGACGAGGCCCATGTAACGAACGTGTACTTCAAGCGCTTTCATTACAGGTCGGACTGATGTGGAAATCGGCAAACGGCAACAAAGAAGAAGCCGACGACGCCGACGACGCAGCGCCCGGCGCGGCCAAGGATGGTAACGAGGGATCGTCCAAGGGCGGCGGCCTGTTCGGCAAGAAGCTCGTCGTGATCCTTGTCGCCGGCCTTGTGCTCGCCGGCGGCGGGATCGGTGCGGCCAAGATGCTCGGCGGGGGCGGCGGCGACAAGAAGCCCAAGAAAAAGAAGGTGGTCGCCCCGCTTACGTGGGAGTTCACCGACCTGGTCGTCAACATCCGCGGCAAGCAGTCCACGCGCGTGCTGCGCTGCGTGCTGCACGTCGAGGTCGAGAACGCCAAGGCGCTCGACGAGCTGAAACTGCTGCAAGTTGTCTTTCAGGACGAGATCCTGGGCATCTTGCGGTCAAAGACCCTCGAGGATCTCGAGTACCCGGGCGACGAGGCGCTCAAGCGCGAGATCCGGGATCGGCTCAACCGGATAATGGTCAATGGCAGCGTCGTCGAGGTCTACTTCAAGGAATTCCTGATTCACTAGCGGCGAGCCAGAGGCGGGACGAACGTGTCGGACATCCTCTCACAAGAAGAGATCGACGCGCTGCTCGGGGCGGTGGCCTCGGGCGAGGTCGAGGTCGAGGAGAAGGGAGGTGCCACGGGCAAAGGCGCGACGGTGGCTGGCTACGACTTCCGCCGGCCCAAGCTGATCAGCAAGGATCAGATGCGCACCCTGCACATGCTCCACGACACGTTCGCCAAGGGCTTCGCGAACACGCTGTCGCTTTACCTGCGCACGATCGTCAATGCGAACCTCGCGCTCGTCGAGCAGTTCACCTACGGCGAGTTCATCATGAGCTTGCCGAACCCGACGTGCATGTCGGTCTTCAGTATGCAGCCGCTCGAGGGGCTGGCGATCCTCGAGATTAACCCGGTGCTCGTGTTCGTCATCGTCGACCGCTTGCTCGGTGGCGGCGGTCAGCCGCCGAAGGAGATCCGCGAGCTGACCGAGATCGAGAACCAGATCATCTTGACGGTGGTCAACATGGCCCTCGAGAAGTTCCAGGAGACCTGGAAGCACGTGACCCAGGTGCATTGCGTGCTCGAGGGACGCGAGTCGAACCCGCAGTTCGCCCAGATCACGTCGCTCACAGACAACGTGCTGCTGATCACGCTGAACGTCGAGATCGCCGAGAACACGGGCATGGTCAGCTTGTGCGTGCCGATCGCCACGCTCGCGCCCGTGCTCGGCTACCTGAGCGCCCAGAAGTGGATCTCGTCGGGCGGGCAGCAGCGGGACGCCGGCGTGGCCGGCCAGTGCACACGGTTCTTGGAGGAGACCAACGTCGAGCTCCAGGCCGTCCTCGGGACGGCCGAGATGACGATCAACGAGCTGAT
>CAZCQN010000003.1:0-37630 GCA_964500825.1 uncultured Verrucomicrobiota bacterium
CACTGGTACGATCCGGGCGAGCTGATCGATCTGCCCGAGTCGCTGCGGCTCGGGCCGGTCGGCTCGGTGCTCGCGATCACCGGCGGCCACATCATCACGCTCAATGCGCCCGCGCCGGGCACCGAGCTCGGGCTGGTGTGCGTTTTCCCAAACGAGTTTCGCGAGGGACTGCTGCGAATGAAGGCCGACAAGGCCTCCGCGTTGTTGGCCGGCGCGTAGCGGCCGCCTCGCGACCGGCGTCCAGAAACGGCGTGCGCGTATGCAAGAGACGATTCCGGCAACGAAGACCCTGTACGCGAAAGCGCACTATAACCTGGCGCTCACCTACCACGAGCGCGGCGAGCTCAGCGAAGCCCGGGCCGAGTACGAGCGGGCGCTCGAGATCGAACCGCGCTACTGCGAGGCGCTCAACAACCTGGCCGTACTCCACAGCACGCTCGGCGACGTGCAGGCGGCCATCGAGCTGCTCAAGCGCGCCTGCACGAGCGACCCGACACGCGCCCAACCCCAGATCAATCTCGCGCGCCTGCACCTGGGCCGCGGCGATCTCACGTCGGCCGCGATGTGCCTGGGCGACGCCGACCAGCTCGCCCACGATCGCCCTGAACCCAAGTACTGGCTCGGCCGCGTGGCCAGCAGGCAGCGCCGACCGGGCGAGGCGGCCAGGCAGTTCCGAAGCGTGCTCGACGCCGAGCCCGACCACGTTGCCGCGCGCCTCATGCTCGCGCGCAGCGTGCTCGAGCAGGGCGACCTCAACGCGGCGCGCAGCGAGGTGCGCCACGTGCTCGCGCACGAGCCGGCCAACGCCCACGCACACAACCTGGCCGGCGTCATCGCCCACGCCGCCGGCATCGACGAGGAGGCGGCGGCGCAGTTCGAGTGCGCCATCGGGCTCGATCCCGACTACGCGCCCCCGCACAAGAACCTGGCGATCCTGCGCAGCAACCAACGCGACTTCGCCGCAGCGGCCGACGCGTACCGGCGCTATGCCCGGCTGGTGCGCGAGCCCGCCGAGCGGCACCGCATCGAGATGCTGGCGCAACGCATCGACCACTTCTATACTGGGCGCCTCAGGCATACAGCCGAGGGCGCCGCGCCCGAGGACCCCGACGAGGCGAGCGCCTGATCGAGCCCTGATGGAGGCAGCACAATGACGCGACCCGATGACGCCCCGCACGACGGCGACGCGCACGACACCGACCCGACGCAACAACCACCAGCGGCCCGAGCACCACGGCTCTCGCCGACGGGCAGCCGCCTGTCCGAGAAGGTGATCCTGACCAACCAGCGCCTGCTCGAAATCCAGCGCGAAGAGGAGGAAGCACTCCTCGAGCTGCTGCGCGAAAACGAAGCGCTCACCCGCGACACGGTGCTGACCGAGATGGAAATCCGCCGGCAGAAGCGGCTGCGCGAGCAGTTCGATGGCGATCGCGCCGACTACGAGCGCGAGCTCAGGCGGCTCAGCGCCGAACGCGACAAGCTCACGAGCGCCAGGCGCGACAACGAGCAGGAGCTCCAGCGGCTGCGCGAAGGGCTCGCCGCGCTCAAGAGCGAGGTCGCCAGCGCGATGCGCCAGAAGGAAGAGCTGCTGCGCGCGCACGGCGAGATTCAGAACGAGATCGACCGCCTGCACGAGCAAAACGAGCGGCTGGGCGAGGACCTCGACCGCCTGCGCGACCTCAAGGCCGACTACCTCAAGAGCATCGCCAAGTACAAGGACTCCCACTCCGACGAGATGGGCGGCGACCTGCCAATCTGAGCGGCGCGAGGCCCCACCCGTGCGCTCTCGCAGCGGCGTAACGCCCACTTCGCCGCGCCCCGCTCCCCCCGTGCGCGCAGGCTCCTGACACGCCATCACCGCCCCGTGCGCAGGGGCGGTGCCGGTCCCCCCCTTTTCTCCTCAATTGCCCCTTCTCAATTCCGATAACCCTCTAGGAGCCCCGTGTGCCCCCACAGGAGGCGGGGGCTCCGAAGGGGCGCCTGCACGCAGGCGCCGTCGAGCAGGCCCGAGCTCGCCGCTCCGAGGTGAACCAACACCGCGGCAGCCCTGAGCTGAGGAGACGCGAGAAGAGATCATGCTGTCGGCGTTTTCACCCGACGAAATCGACCAGCTCCAACGCGCAGCGCAGATGTTCGAGATGATCCTCGACACCGGCGCGCCGTCCGACGAGGCCTACGAAACCCTCAAGGACGTCTACACGAAGCTGCAGTTGCCGGACCAGTACCGCCGCGTGACCGCCCGGTTCGCCGACTACCTGCTGGCGCGCGACGAGCGCGAGCGCGGCATCGCACAGCTCGTCGAGCTCGCCGAGCGGCATCCCGACGAGCCTGAGTGGCGCGAACGGCTCGCCGAGCTCGGCGCGCCGCCGGCGGCCGATGACGCACCATCAGCCAAGACGACCGAGCCGACGGCCGACTCGGCAACAACGGACAGCGACGCCGACGGCTCGTCGGACACCGACGGCTCGTCGGACACCGACGGCTCGTCGGACATCGACGAGGCGTCCGACATTGACCGCGCCATCGGCGAGGCCGAGACGATCCTGAGCGAGCTCGATCAACCCGGAGCCGAGGCGGAGGCCGACGCCGATAAGGCGTCGGGCGACGAGCCGGACGCCCACGAGCCGGCCGCCACGCTCGGCAAGGGCGCCGCGGCCACAGGCGAACGACCGCGGGCCGAACGCGTCATCCCGGCCGCGGCCGCCCACATGGGCGGCGACATCGAGCGCGAGTTCCACCGGTCGCTCCGCCTTGGCGAGATGATGGTCGAGCGCGGCGTGATCACGCGCGAGAACCTCGAGACGGCCCTCGAGCAGCAGCGCGAGTACGACAAGCAGATCGGGCAGATCCTCATCAACCTCGGCTACGCCACCGAGGCCGACGTGCTCAACTGCCTCACGCTCCAGGCCGGCGTGCCCTACTTGCCGCTGGCCCTCTACGAGGTTCAGCCGGAGCTTGCGGCGCTCTTGCCCGAGGCGTTCGCCCGCAAATACCGCCTCGTGCCCGTCGACGCGATCGCCCACACCGTGCTGATCACGATCGCCGCGCCGCTCAGCGCCGAGGCCAAGACCGAGCTCGAGTCGCTGCTCGGCGAGCGCAAGGCCAACTACTACATCAGCGAGCAGAGCGAGATCGAAAAGAAGCTCGACGAGTTGTACCCGCACGCGGAGGCACCGTCGCGCGGAGGCGGGGAGGGCTAAGCCATGGTCGCAGGATCACTCAAAGACCGGCTGCTCCAGATCCTCATCGACGGCAATCTCGTCACCGAGGAGCAGCTCCAGCACGCGCTCTCGATCCAGAAGGAACAAGGCGGCCGCCTCAGCGAGATCCTGGCCGAGCAAGGCTACATCGGCGAGTCGGAGCTCATGGTCACCCTGAGCGAGCACCTGGGCATCCCGCCGATCAACCTGTCGAAGATCAAGATCCCCGACACCGTCACCGGGCTGATCAGCAAGCAGCTCGCCCGCTTCTACCAGGTCGTGCCGGTCTCACGCGTCGGCAACACGCTGACGGTGGCCATGGCCGACCCGCTCAACGTCTTCGCGCTCGACGACCTGCGGCTCATGACCGGCATGGACGTGCAGCCGGTCATCAGCAACCCGCGCGACGTGGCCGACAAGCTCCAGGAAACCTATACACCGACGGCCGGGCTCGATTCGCTGCTGTCGGACCAGGCCGCCGAGCAGCACGTCGAGATCGCCAAGGACAGCGACGAGGAGATCGACGTCGACGCGCTGCTCGAGGCCACCGGCGACACCTCGATCATCAAGATCGTCAACGTCATCCTGGTCCAGGCGATCCAGGAGGGCGCCAGCGACGTCCACATCGAGCCGTTCGAGAAAGAGACGAGGGTGCGCTACCGCATCGACGGCGTGCTCTACGAGCGCACCGCCCCGCCCAAACACATGCACCCGGCGCTGGTCTCGCGCATCAAGATCATGGCCGACCTCGACATCGCCGAGCGGCGCCTGCCCCAGGACGGGCGCTTCCGCATCAAGCTGATGGGGCGTGACGTCGACTTCCGCGTCTCGGTGCTGCCGGTGGCGTTCGGCGAGAAGGTCGTCATGCGCATCCTTGACAAGAGCGCGCTGACGCTTGATATCGCGCAGCTCGGCTTCAACGACGAGGCGCTCGCCCGGTTCCGCCACGCGATCAAGGCCCCGTATGGGATGGTCTTGGTCACAGGCCCGACCGGCAGCGGCAAGACGACCACGCTCTATTCGGCCCTGAGCGAGATCAACCGGCCCGACGTGAACATCATCACCGTCGAGGACCCGATCGAATACCAGCTCCACGGCATCAACCAGGTGCAAACCAACCCCGAGATCACCCTCACGTTCGCCGCGGGCCTGCGCTCGATCCTGCGCCAGGACCCCGATATCGTGATGGTGGGCGAGATCCGCGACCACGAAACGGCCGACATCGGCGTGAAAGCGGCGCTCACCGGCCACCTGGTGTTCTCGACGCTGCACACCAACGACGCCGCGGGCGCCATGACGCGCCTGGTCGACATGGGCGTCGAGCCGTTCCTGATCTCCTCGTCGGTGCTGCTGGTGCAGGCGCAACGCCTCGTGCGCCGCATCTGCAAGCACTGCAAGCACGAGGTCGAGATCGAACCCGACGTGCTGCGCCGCGCGCAGGTGCAGTGGCCCGAGGGCGAGGCGCCGCCCACGTTCTGGGCCGGCAAGGGGTGCTCGAAGTGCAGCGACTCGGGCTACGCCGGACGCTGCTCGGTCATCGAGGTGCTGCGCGTCACCGAAAACGTGCGCAACCTCGTGATCAAACAAGCGAACGCCTCGAGCATCAAGGAGGCGGCCATGGCCGACGGGATGTCGACGATGCGCATGGACGCCATCGACAAGGCACGGCAGGGAATCACCACGCTTGAAGAGGTGCTCAGGGTCACCGCGCCCGACGACCAACCGGTCGCCGCCGAGCTCTAACGGCCGGCCGGCGGCGGCGCGGACCGCACCCAGACAAGGAGAGCATACAGATGGCTACCTTCCGATACGTGGCAAAAGACCAGAGCGGCAAAACGGTCACCGGCCAGACCCAGGGCGAGAGCGAGCTGAGCATCGTCCAGCAACTGCGCAAGCAGGGGTTGACGATCCTGTCGGTCGACGTCGACGAGTCGACCGCCGGCCTCCCGCGCCGCCGGCGCCGGCGGGTCAAGTCGAACGACCTGGTGGTGTTCAGCCGCCAGCTTGCCACGATGGTCGATGCCGGCCTGCCGCTGATCCAGTCGCTCGATGCGCTCCACGACCAGACCGACAACCCCGGCTTCAAGGCGGTCATCGGCGACCTGATCAACGCGATCGAGCAGGGCGCCAGCTTCAGCGACGCGCTCGGCCAGCACTCGAAGGTGTTCTCGGGGCTGTTCGTCAACATGGTGCGCGCCGGCGAGACGAGCGGCACCCTCGCCGAGATCCTTGACCGCATCGCCGGCTACCTCGAGGCGAGCGCCGCGTTGCAGCGTAAGGTCAAGGCCGCCGTGATTTACCCGGCGGTGGTCTCGGCGATGGCGGTGGCGATCACCATCCTGCTGATGGTCAAGGTCATCCCCGTCTTCGAGAAGATCTACGAGAGCTTCGACTCGGCGCTGCCGGGGCCGACGATGGTGCTGCTGGCGATCAGCAAGTTCATGCGCAAGTGGATGTTGCCGACCGTCGGGGCGCTCGTGATCGGCCTGGTCGCGCTCAGGATGTGGGTCAACACCGAAATGGGCCGCTTCAAGTTGGACCAGTTCAAGTTCCGGCTCCCCGTGTTCGGCGAGCTGATTAAGAAGATCTGCGTCTCGCGCTTCACGCGCACGCTCGGCGTGCTCGTCCGCAGCGGCGTGCCGATCCTGAGCGCGCTCGACATCGTCGGCAAGACGGCCGGCAACAAGCTGGTCGAGGCCGCCGTCAACGAGGCGATCGAGGAGATCAAGCGCGGCGAGAACATCGCCGAGCCGCTGGCAGCAAGCCATGTCTTCCCGCCGATGGTGACGCGCATGATCAGCGTCGGCGAGTGCTCGGGCAAACTCGAGGTGATGCTCGAGAAGATCTCGGACTTCTACGACGACCAGGTCAACGCAACCGTCGCGGGGCTCACCTCGCTCATCGAGCCGCTGCTGATCGCGTTCCTCGGCATCGTCATCGGCGGGATCGTCATCTGCATGTTCATGCCGCTGTTCAAACTCTCGACGCTCGTAACCAAGTAGCGGAGCCACGATGCCGACACAGCCGCAGCACGACATCCTCGACACCGAGCGCGCGGCGGTCCGGGCGCTCGCGGTGTCGCGCTTGTTGCTGGCCACGCTGTTCTTCGGCGCCAGCGTGCTGATCCGCGGCGAGTACTCGCTGTTCTACCTCGTTGTTGGGCTGTTCTTCCTGGCGACCGCCGTGGTGCTCGTGCACGTGCAACGCCCGTCGCTCACCAGGATGATCTCGACGGGTCAGATCGGGGCCGACCTGATCATCATCACCGTGCTGTCTGCGTATGCCGAGTATGGCGGCGGCCTGTTCGTGTTCCTCTACCTGGTGCCGATCATCTCGGCGAGTCTGCTGTACCGGCGGACCGGCGCGCTCATGGTGGCGGGGCTGTCGGGCGCAGCCTACGCCGCCGTGGTCGTGGCCAGCTACATCGGGCTGCCGCCCGAGGAGCGGCCCTACAGCACGGCCCAGTGCGCCTATTCGGGCGGGATGACGTTCGTGGTGTTTGTCGCCATCGGCATCCTCGTGCGCCAGCTCGTCGAGAATCTGCACCGCCACGGCCGCGAGCTGAGCCGCCTGCGCTCGCTGCACCATGCGATCCTCGACAATATGAACAGCGGCCTGGTCACCACGGACGCATCGAACCGCATCATCTACGCCAATCCGGCGGCCGAGGCGATCCTGGGCCGCCCTGGCTCGGCGATCGTGGCGCGCCACATCGGCACCTTCTTCACCCTGCGCGGCCGCGAGGGCCAGCTCGTGCCGTTCGACCCCCCGCCCGAACGTGTGTCTCGCTCTCGGCGCGAGGAGGCCGAGCTGCTCGGCCTGACCGAGACCGGCGCGCAGGTCGCCATCGGCTACAACCTGTCGCTCATCCCGGCCGAGGACGCCGCCCTCGACAAAGCCGGCAGGCGCCACGCCGGCAAGGTGATGCTGTTCCAGAACCTGACCGAGGTCAAACAGCTCGAGCAGCGCGCCCGCCAGGCCGACCGCCTCCGGGCCGTCGGCGAAATGGCCGCCAGCATCGCGCACGAGATCCGCAACCCGCTCGCATCGATCGCCGGCTCGATCGAGCTGTTGACCGACTCGCCCGGACTCGACGAGCGCGGTCAACGGCTGCTCGGCATCATCATGAACGAGTCGGACCGGCTCAACCACATCATCGAGGAGTTCCTCGCCTACGCCCGTGAGCGAACCCCGGAGCTGGCGCCGCACAACGCGCGCGCCGTCGTCGAGGAAGTCGTCTCGCTCTTCGAGAACACCGACGCCGGCTCCGGGGGCACGACGATCGAGCTGCACGCGCCCGACGAGCCCGTGTATGTGCGCGCCGACCACGACCAGCTCAAGCAGGTCTTCTTCAACCTGCTGCGAAACGCTACCGAGGCGATGCCCCACGGTGGTAGCATTGACATCGAGATCGAGCCCGGCGCGCCCGGCACCAACGATGCGTGCGTGCGCGTGCGCGATACCGGCATGGGGATTCCGCCCGACGCAATCGACCATATCTTCGAGCCGTTCTTCAGCACGAAGCGCCGCGGGCTCGGCATCGGGCTGGCGCTGACGGAGAAGATCGTGCGGGCCCATCGGGGCACGATCAGCGTCGAGAGTAAACCGAACCAAGGCACGACCTTCACCGTCACGCTGCCGCAGCCGGACGCGATCGCAGCGGCCCAGCGCGAGGCACCGACACGAGGCGACTGATGAGCACGATCCTGGTAGTGGACGACGAACAGAGCATGCTCGAAGTGCTCTCCGAGATGCTCTCGCGCGAGGGCTACACAGTCGAAACGACCGCCGACGCCCAGGAGGCCACCGGGCTCGTGCAGGACGGCAAGATCGACCTCGTCATCAGCGACCTCAAGATGGAGCCCACCGACGGGCTCGAGCTGCTCCGGCGCCTCAAGCGGGTCGACCCCGAGATCGTCGTGATTGTCATGACCGCCTACGCCTCGTACGAAACCGCCGTCGAGGCGATGCGCGAGGGCGCGCTCGAGTACGTCATGAAGCCGTTCAAGAAGGACGAGATCCTGCTCAAGGTCAAGCTCGGCCTCCAACAGCGCGCGATCCTCGACGAGAACCGGATGCTCAAGCGCGAGATCGCCGGCCGCTACCAGTACGAGAACATCATCGGCACCAGCAAGCCGATGCAGGCCATCTACCGGCTCATCGAGAAGGTGGCGCCGACCGACTCGACCGTGCTCATCACCGGCGAGAGCGGCACCGGCAAGGAGCTCGTCGCCCGGGCGCTGCACTACAACAGCCCGCGGCGCGAGCGGCCGTTCTGCGCGGTCAACTGCGGCGCGCTGCCCGAGACGCTGCTCGAATCCGAGCTGTTCGGCCACGTCAGGGGCGCGTTTACCGGCGCGCACGCCGACAAGGACGGGCTGTTCGAATCGGCCAACAAGGGCACGATCCTGCTCGACGAGATCGGGACGATGAGCCCGGCGATGCAGATGAAGCTGTTGCGCGTGCTCCAGGAGCGGGAGGTCAAGCGCGTCGGCTCGAACGAGGTGAAGCACATCGACGTACGCGTGCTCGCCGCCACGAACGAGAACCTGGCCGAGTGCGTCAAGAAGGGCCAGTTCCGCGAGGACCTCTACTACCGCCTCAGCGTGATCCCGCTCGACGTCGCGCCGCTGCGCGAACGACGCGAGGACGTGCCGCTGCTCGTGCGCTACTTCCTCGAGAAGCGCTACGACCGGTTCGGCGTCGAGGTGAGCATCGACGACGAGGCGATGTACCTGCTCGAGAACTACGACTGGCCGGGCAACGTGCGCGAGCTCGAGAACGTCATCGAGCGCGCCGCCACGCTCAGCGAGACCACCCGCATCACGCTCATCGACCTGCCGGAACGCCTACTCGAGGGCCACGACCTGAGCCTCGTGCACGACCGGACGCTCAAGTCGATCACGCGCGACACCCAGCGCCGCCACATCGCCCGCATGCTGCGCGAGACCGAGGGCGACAAGAAGCAGGCCGCCAAGCTGCTCGAGATCAGCGTCCCATCCCTCTACCGCAAGATCGACGAACTCCACCTCAAAGACGCGTGAGACGACCCATTCATGGTGCACTACAACGTGGGGCTTCGGTACGAACTCGGCAGCCCTGCAGGCCGCGCCTCATCAGAATGGGCCGCAGGAAAGGTTTTTGCGAAATCTGAAAAAGCTTTTGCGGAATACTTGTGGTCCTAAGCGGCTGCACGCGAGACGGAACCAGGGTTTTGTCTCAAGGTTTTTGTCTAAAGTGCCGTTACAGTTCGTACCCCGCGTTACTCTGATGCAAGCTTCCACTTACTTCCCCGCTTCTGGCCGATGAGTTGAACCCTCTTGCGGCGGCGCAGCGACTGAAGGAGAGAATGGATCTGACCGCGCGAGAGGTGAGGGAGGACCTGCAGCAGATCGCCCATGCTCGCGGTACCATGTTCGCGAAGATGCCTCAGGATGAGCTCCTTGTTCGTCTCCCGATCGAGCCCCTTGTCTCGCGTGTAGGTGCCCTTCTCGCCGGCAAGCGCGTAGAGCCGCTTTGAGAGGATATAGCGTGTTCCTCTACCCCGGCCAATGCGCTCGATGGCCCCGAGATCCAAGAGCCGCGGCGCCCGCTGCTTCAGACGATCTGGCAGCTCTTCTCCCTCGCGCAGGCGGTCGAGCAGAAGCAAGTCTTCCGTGGAGAACGTCTTGAGCTTTTCCTGTCCCACGCGCTCGAGGAAGCGCAGGAACTCGGGGTGTCGCACCTGACCGCACAGTGTCAGTGAGACTCGGTAGTCGTCGGTCCCTCCGAAATCGGGGCGGTCTTTCCCTTCCTTGATGGATTGCTCGAACATCCGTCTTACGCCCTGCCCCGACCGCTCCACCCCCGGTGCGCACCTCTGGAGGACCTCCGCAATGCAACGGTTGCGCGGCCTATGGCTGTACAGGATGTTGTCGGTCGTGATGCCCTCAGGGAACCCGCCAGGGCTGACAACCTCAAGACGGTATGGGTACTGGCGAATTAGAATCGGATCCTGTCTCCGATAGTCTCGGTGGGTCACAGCATTGAGAATCGCCTCACGCACAACGGCCTCGTTGAACCCCCGGATGTCCCAGACAAAGAAGCCCTCCTGGTAGTGCTCGGTTGGATTCCGCCTGTCGATGAGTTTCCAGAGCTGATTCTGCACGAGGAGGAATCCCTCCCTGAACTCGATACGCTGCTCGTGTTGTGTCGACGCGTCGCTCGATCGGTACTCGAAGATAATCTCGGCCTGCGGGAGATGCTTGCCCAGAGCCCCCGTGGTCCCCAGCAGCACCAGTGCAGCGTGCGTGACAGCACCGTCTCGCACCAGTTCAGCCTGAGATAGCAGCTGCTCGTCTAACACGCGAAGCAGATCGTCATTACCCGACTTGCGGTGCCACGTCCTGCGGAGTTCCTGGATCGCTCTTCCATCGAGATCAGAAAGGTTGGCAGCAGCACAGACACCGGCGGAGTAGTCCTTCTCTGCCTCGGCAAAGATACGCTTGAGGTGATCGTGTGTCATGCACACAAGCTCATCGCCACAGCGCATTAAGTGTTTCCCCTTCCAGTCGAGAGGGCGGCCTGCCGGACGTGACGGTACTTCAAAGGCCACGACGCGTTTGCCTTCCATGGAGAGCTCGTGCAACTCGATGCGCATTCCGGTCTCGTGCAGAAGCCACTGCTTGATGCTTGTCGTATCCAGGAAGGCTTGAGTTCCCACAACCCGTCGAGGAAGCTTGGGCGAGATACCCAGCACGACGTGGCCGCCGCCTTCGTTTGCCAACGCGATGCAGTAACCACCAAGCTTGCCTCTGTCGTACTGCTTCTCCGCCGTCTTGAACTCGAGATGCTCGCTTTCGTCCAGGCCCGTGGTCGCGATGCCGTGAGCGCCCTGAGTCAGACACGCTCACGGTCCCCACCCTCCGCGTCAACTTCTCTACGCCCACGCGCCGACCGGAGCGCGCCCGTCAGCCTCGGGCCGAGCAGCAGGATGGCCGGCACGCCCAGCAGCGCCATCACCACGTAGCGCAACGTACAGAACAACCCGACGAGCGCGGCGACCGCGTGCGGTGCAATCAGCGCGATGAGTACACCGTCGCGCGTGCCGATCCCCGCGAGCGTAATCGGCAGCAGGCCGACGAATATGGCGATCGGCACGCACAGAAAAACGGCCGCCGCAGGGCCAGGCTCCGGCCCGGCGACCGCGCGGTAGAACACGTAGATCTGCCCGATGTGAAGCACCCACAGGAGTACGGACAAAAGCAGCGACCCGGCCCACGCCGCGCGCCGGTGGCGTACCGCGAAGGCGGCGTTGAGCCCGCGTGCGAGCGTCGCCAGCGCCTTGCGCCTCGGCAGCCCGCGGATCGGCCGCACCCAGTGAAGCAGCCCGACGAGCACAACGACGCCCACGCACGTGGCCACCCAGAACGCCAGCACCCACGCCTCGGGCTTCGGCGCGAACAGGCCGGCCACCACAAGCACGACGGCCAGCCCAACAATGTCCATCAGCTTATCCAGCACGGCAAGACCCAAGCCGCCGGCAAGGCCATGTTGGCGCTTGTCGCTCAGCATCAAGCCCTTCGATATGTCGCCCAGCTTGCTCGGCAGGATCACGTTGAGCGACGAACCCGCCAGGACCATGCCGCACGCCTCGCCGAACCGAAGCGGCCGCGCCGTGCCGCCGATGAGCTGCCACCGCCAGGTCATGACGACAACCTGCGGCACGAAGCACGCGAGCGCGAGCGCGAACAGCAACGGATCGGCCGTCTTCATGTTCTGCACAAGCTCGCCCCAGCCGATCCGCCAGTAGAGCACGACTAGGATGGCGATGCCGAGAAGGAACGGAACCACGCGCTTGGCGATTCGGATGAGTGAGCCCGCGCTCATGCGCCAAGCTCGCGCGTGATGGTGACGGCGCCGCGCTCGCGCAGCTCGGGCAGACACGCGCTGAGGTCGTCCCACGCGATGAGCGTGCCGTCCTGCGCCGCCATGGAGGTGGCAACGTAGATCGACGTGGCGTCCGTGGACCGATAGAGCGCCTCGAGCCGTGGCGCCCCGCCGCGAGCCATGACAGTGTCCGTGACGCTCGGCGTCCCGGCGGACCAGTCGAACTCGCGCCGCAGCGCCAGCGGCGCCGTGCGCCTGCCCGTGATAAGCATCCGTTGAAGCAGGCGCCGGATCGCGTTCGGCCAGAAGCGGCCAAGCGTCGTCGTCACCGCCCGAAACGCCATCTGCCTCAGCGGCGAGGCGAGCTTCCTGCTCGACCACGTGAACGGCACAGTGACGGCGGCGCGCCCGCGCTCGACGTCCACGCCGATTTCGACACCGGCGTCCTGGCTGCCGCCTGGATGGATCATGTGGGTCACGAGCCGGTTCGTGCCCCCGGCCGCTCTGGCGACCAGGCCCGTATCGCTCGCGACGAGCTTGCCCGACCGCCACGCCTTGAAGACACCGCCCTTGTTGAGCGCCACGACGAGGTGCCACTCGCCCCGGTCCACCACGAGCAGACCAGCGCTCGCGTGGTGGCGCACGCCGGGCCGCATCGGCGGCGGCTCGTCGGGAAGCGGCCGGTCGCCGGCGCCGAGGGCCGTGTCGGCGGCCTGGACCTGATCGAACGCCGAATGGACAAAGATGCGGTCGTCGTCGTTGACGGCGGCGTGGCCGTGCGCGGCGCCCCAGAGCCAGCCGTCGGCGATCTCGCGCGCCGCGGGCAGGCGCTTGGCCAGGAGCTCGAAGCCGTGCGGCATGTAGTTGAACGTGTTGCGGCTGCCATACTCGCCGGCATACGAGCCGTCCGGATGGACGAAGTCGCGCGCGAACTCGACGGCGCGGCCGAGCGGCTCGTCGAGGAAATCCCAGCCGGCCGCGGCGCGCAGCTTGGCCAACAAGTCGATCGTCATCGTCAGATAGCCGGGGTCGCAGCCCTCGTATTCCTGGAACCAGCCCTCGGCCCTCTGCCACGACAGCGCCAGCTCGGCGCGCCGTCGTGCTGCCCGGGCCAACTCATCGAGCCCGGCGAGGCGGCTCACGCTGTACATGGCGAGCGCGGCGAGCGCCTGGTGATTGGCCAGGTGGCCGGTCTCTTGGTAGTCGCGCACGAAGCGGGCGCGCCGCACGAGGTGCTCGATGAGGCGCGGCTGCGTGCAGCCGAGCACCCGGCAGCTCTCGGCGCACGCGTAGAGCGCGAAGCAGGTCGCCCCGAGCGCGCGCTCGTAGGGGTAGTAGTCGTCGCACGAGCCGTCGCCGTGGGCGGCCCGGGCGGCAAAGGCCACCGCCGCGAGCGCCAGTTCACGCAGCCGCGGCTCACGATGCCAGCGGTTGCCGGGCAGCTCGAGTGCGTGCGCGAGCGCCAGCGGCAGGCCGAACTCCTGATTCATGCCGCAGGGGAAATCGGCGGTCCGGTAGTGCCAGTACTCGCGGTCGAAGCAGCCATACGTTGGGCTCAGCGGATCGCGATCGACCAGCGCGAGCAGACGGGGCACCCACCGCAGCCCCAGCCACGCGTAGAGCTCGGCGGCGCTACGAGGCGTCGTCGGCTTCATGGTAGACGCGCCGCCAGTAGTCGAGCTCGCGGTCGTTGGTCTGGCGCTGGCGCACGACGAGCTCGGTGACCATGCCGATCGAGAGCGTCACGACGCCGGCGACGAACAGCATGATGTCGACCTGCTGCAAGCTGCCGGTCCAGAAAAAATGGAACACCCCGAGGCCGACGCTCGCCGCCATCAGCACGAGGGCCAGGGGGCCGAAGAACCGCAGCGGCTGGAAGAACATGACCATCCGCAGCACGGTGCCGATGTAGCTGGCCGTGTCCTTGACCGGATGGAACTTCGACCGGCCGATCCGCTTCTTGTAGGCGGTCGGCACGTACTTGACCATGTAGCCGTTGCACAGAAACGCAAGCGTCATCGTCGTGACGCAGCTAAACCCCTTCGGCAGCACCCACAAGTACTCGAGCATCACGTCGCGCCGGAACGCCTTGAGCCCCGTATTGAGGTCGGGGATCCGGGTGCGCGTCAGGTAGCAGGCGAGCTTGCGGATCAGCCACTTGGCCGGCGCGCGCAGCCATCGAATCGTCCCCTCCTCGCTCGTGCGCGCGCCGTTGACCTGGTCATAGGCGGGCATGTAGTCGAGCAGCTTCGGGATGTCGGCCGCCGTGTACGAGCCGTCGCCGTCGAGCATCACGACGATCTCGCCGCGCGCGGTCAGCAGGCCCGTCTTGCGCGACGAGCCCGAGCCGCCGTTGACGGCCCGCTCGACGACGCGCACGCCCTTGGCGCGGGCCATCTCGACCGTGCGGTCCGTCGAGCAGTCGTCGACGACCAGGATCTCGTAGCGGTAGCCCGCGCCCTCCATCGCCGCGCGCACCTCGTCGATGACGCGGCCGATCGCCTCGGCCTCGTTGTAGGCGGGGATCACGATCGAGACGAGCAGGTGCTTGATGCTGGGCCGGACGTCGGGGGACTTCTCTTCCATAGTGCCGAAGTCTACAGGGACGGTTCCTGAAGTCAAGCCGTTCGCCCAGACACCTTCGTGCCGGGCGAAATCCCGGGCCAACCCAGATTCCTGTTGCGCGATTCCCGCCGGACGTGGTATCGCCGCGCCGGGCACGGGGCCCGCCACGTCGCCGGGTCCTGCGAGCGGCATGAAGGTCCGGTGAAGGCCACATCAAGGGGGTAGGTTTGGAACGGGTCTCGTCCCATCGGGGGTGGCGGACTGCCCGTCGCACGGTCACCGTCCTGCTGCTCCTGTACTTGTTTCTCGTCGGCATCCGGCTGTTGGGCGCGGGCCTCAACCTGTTCGGCCAAGGCTTCGCCGACCAGCTCATCGCCACGACCAGCAGTCCCGTCGTCGGCCTTTTCGTCGGCATTCTCATCACGAGCATCGTCCAGAGCTCATCGGTCACCACCTCGCTCGTGGTCGGCGCCGTCGGCCAGGGCACGATCTCGGTGGCCAACGCGGTGCCGATCGTCATGGGCGCCAACATCGGCACGACGGTCACAAGCCTGCTCATCTCGTTCGGCTGCGCCTCGCGGCGCGAGGAATTCCGCCGGGCGATGCGATGTGCCACGGTGCACGACTTTTTCAACCTGCTGACCGTCATTGTGCTGCTGCCGATCGAGCTCGCGACGGGCTACCTGCGCTGGGCCGGCACCCGCCTGGCCGGCCTCTTCTCGGGCGCCGAGGGCGTCGAGCAGTTCCACAGCCCGCTCAAAACGGCCTGCACGCCGCTGGTCAAGCTGATCTCGGGGCTAGTGAAGTCGCTGACCTCGTCGCTGTTCGGCGAGGAATTCGGCAAGGACATTGGCTCGCCGATCGCGGCCACGATCACCGTCGTCCTCGCCGTGGCCCTGATCTTGTGGACGCTGTTTACCATCGTGCGCGTGCTCCGGAGCGCGTCGGCCGCGCGGCTCGGCGTGATCTTCGACCGCTTCATCGGCACTGGCGGCATCATCGGCATCCTGCTCGGCCTGGGCGTCACGGTCGTCGTGCAGAGCAGCTCGATGACGCTGTCGCTGTGCGTGCCGATGGCGGCGGCCGGCATCGTGACGATCGAGCAGGTTTTCGCCGTCACGCTCGGCGCCAACCTGGGCACAACGATCACCGGCATCCTGGCAGCGCTGGCCACCGGCAGTGTCAGCGCTCTGGCCATCGCGCTGGTGCACACGTTGTTCAACGTCACCGGCATTCTTGTCTTCTTCCCGCTCAAGCCGATGCGGCGTATCCCGCTCGCTCTGGCCCACTGGTTCTCCGGCGTAGGGAGCCGCTCTCGGTGGATCGCGGTGTTATACTTGGTGGGCATGTTTTTCTTGCTGCCCGTAATCTGCGTGCTGCTCGGGCGGCTGCTCTAGGAGGGTGCCATGTTCAAGAGGCTGATCGAAGCGTGGCGGCGAAAGCCGATCTTGCTGCAAATGTGCGAGGAGCTCGTCCAGATGCTGGACGACGCGCACTGGATGTTTCAGTCCGTCACGCGACTGCTGCTCCAGGGCGACGGAACAGAGCCCGAGCTGACCCGGTTGGTCTACGATCGCGACATCAAGATCAACCAACAGGAACGGCACCTGCGCAAGCAGCTCGTCGAGCATCTGGCCTTCCTGCCTGGCAGCGACGTGCCGACGTGCCTCGTGCTCATGAGCGTCGTCAAGGACGCCGAGCGGATCGGCGATTACTGCAAGAACATCCTCGAGGTGGCTGGCTGGCTCAAGGCACCGCTGTCCGGCGACCCGCACGCCGAGACGTTCCGTACGCTCATCACCGAGGTCGCCGCGGCGTTCGCCCCAACGGGCGAGTGCTTCGCCGAGTCGGACCCGGACCTCGGCCAGGAGGTGCTCGCCAAGACGCGCGCGCTGGCCGAGCAGGCCGACGAGCTGATTGACCGGCTGCTCGAGGCCGAGTTGACCTGCCGCCAGGCGGTCTCGTACACGCTGTTGGCCCGCTACCTCAAGCGGGTGAGCGCGCACCTGGCCAACATCGCCTCGAGCACGGTCATGCCGCTGCACAAGCTCGACTTCTTCGATGAGAAATGGCACACGAAGGGCACGCAGTGAGCCTTTGCAGGCTGCGCCCCGCTCCGCTACGATTGGACCGGGACAGATGCGGACTGAGGTGTGAGACGTGGCGCGAACCTATCTTGTGACCGGCGGCGCCGGCTTCATCGGCAGCAACTTCATCCGCCGCCTGCTCGCCGCGGACCGGAGTCCGAGCGACAGTGACGTCCGCGTCATCAATCTCGACACGCTCACCTACGCCGGCCGGCTCGAGAACCTCGCGAGCGTCGCCGACGACGCCCGCTACCGCTTCGTCAAGGGCGATATCGCCGACCCGCAGATCGTCGGCGAGCTGTTCGCCGGCCGCCGCTTCGGCGGCCGCATCGACGTCGCCGTCAACTTCGCCGCCGAGAGCCACGTCGATCGGGCGATCACCGACCCCGGCCACTTCATCACCACCGACGTCTACGGCGTCTACGTGCTGCTCGAGGCCGCGCGTGAGCACGGCGTCGGCCGCTTCATCCAGATCAGCACCGACGAGGTGTACGGCAGCATCGAGACCGGCTCGTCGGTCGAGGCCGACCCGCTCATGCCCCGCAACCCGTACGCGGCGAGCAAGGCGGGCGGCGACCGGCTCGCCTACTCCTACTTCGCCACCTACGGCCTCGACGTGATCGTCACCCGCGCGTCGAACAACTACGGCCCCTATCAGTACCCCGAGAAGTTCATCCCGCTGTTCGCCACGAACGCGCTCGAGGACGCCGAGCTGCCCCTCTACGGAGACGGCCGCAACGTGCGCGACTGGCTCCACGTCAACGACCATTGCGACGCCATCCGCTTCCTGATCGAGCGCGGCGAGGCCGGGGAGACGTACAACATCGGCGGCGGCAACGAGCGCGAGAACATCGCCATCGCTCAGCGGATCTGCGACGAGCTCGGCAAGCCGCGCTCCCTCATCCGCCACGTGCGTGACCGGCTCGGCCACGACCGGCGCTACTCGCTCGACGCCGCGAAACTCGCCGCGCTCGGCTGGACGCCTACTACGCCGTTCGAGGACGGCCTGCGCGCCACGGTCCAGTGGTACGCCGACAACCGCGCCTGGTGGGAGCCGATCAAGTCCGGCGAGTTCCGCGACTATTATCTGCGGCACTATGGAGACCGCTAGGGTGCTCGTCGTCGGCGCGCTTGGGATGGCGGGCGCCGACTTCATCAAGTGCTGGCCCGAGGCGACGGGGCTTGACCTGCCAGAGCTCGATATCACCAGCCTCGATGCGTGCCGGAAGGCCCTGGCCGACGTGCGGCCGCGCGTCGTCGTCAACTGCGCCGCGGCGACGGGCGTCGATTGGTGCGAGGAACACCGCTCAGAAGCGATGCAAATCAATGCTGACGGCGCGGGCAACCTTGCCACGGTGTGCGCGGAGGTAGGCGCGCTGCTGGTCCAGATCAGCACCGACTATGTCTTCGCCGGGACGTCGACGGACCCTTACTCGGAAGACGACCCCGTCGATCCGCTCAGCGTCTACGCCGAGAGCAAGCTGGAGGGCGAACGGGCCGTCGCCGTCGCGACGGCCGATTACCTCGTCATCCGCATCTGCTGGCTGTTCGGCCACGCCGACAAGAGCTTCGTGCGCGCCATGCTGCGCCGAGCAGACGATGCAGATCCGGTGAAGGTCATCGAAGACCAAATCGGCTGCCCGACCTACTCAGTCGACCTTGCCGAGGCGATCGAGCGGCTCGTCGACGCCGGCGCACGCGGCATTTTCCACTTCACCAATACCGGGCCCTGCACGCGCCTCGAGATGGCGCAGCACATCTTCGACCGCGTCGAGCTTGACCCGGCGCGCCTTGCCTCCATCAAGTCAACCGACCTGCCGTGGGTGGCCACGCGCCCGGCACGCAGCGTCCTCTCGACCGCCAAGTACCGGGCGGCCACCGGCGCCAGTGCCCGCCACTGGCGCGACGCCATCGACGCCTTCCTCCGCCGCGACGGCGTAATCTGATCTCTCGCAGAGACGGAGCCACAAGAAAGCCCCTCCGGCAGCCGTTTGCCGGAGGGGCAATGCGTGCGTGTTCTCTGTCAGATGCGCTCGGGCTACTTCCTGCGCCGCCGTGCCAGCAGCGCAAGGCCGCCGACGCCGGCGATCCACAGAATCCCCGGCTCGGGAATGAGAGCCAGGCTATAGAAGCATCCTCCAGCGATCCCAACGAAGCCGCTGCCAGCGGGCGTGTCGCTCACGTATCCTCCGTAGTCCCACCCCCACGCGGCGATGGAACCGTCGGACCTCAAAGCGAGGCTGTGATAGGCACCTGCGGAGATGGCGACGAAGTCATTGCCCGTGGGCGCGTCGCTAACCCCGCCATAGGTGTCATCGCCCCAGGCCACGATCGAGCCATCAAACCTCAGGGCCAGGTTATGGATGCCTGTGCCGGCAATGGCAACGAAGTCGTTGCCGACGGGCACGTTCATGAGCACGCTGGATGGGTTCACGCCCCAGGCCACGATCGAGCCGTCGGACTTGAGGGCGAGTGAGCATGGCCCTCTGCCGCCGAGCGCGAGGAAGTCGTTGCCCGCCGGCGGCACGTGATTGAACATGTGGGAGTCGGCGTAGCCCCATGCGACGATAGACCCGTCGGACTTCAAGGCCAGGTTACCCAAGTCGCCCACGAAGAGGTCCACGAAGTCGCTGCCGGTCGGCATGTCGCTGATCTGGCCGTCAACGTCGCTTCCCCAGCAAACGAGCGTACCGTCCGCCTTCAGCGCTGCGCCGTGGTACATCCCCGCGCCGACTGAGACGAACCCGGTGCCGACAGGCGTGTTGCTCACTTGGCCATGCCAATCTTTACCCCAGGCTACGATTGAGCCATCGGATCGCAAGGCCAAACAATGGTTGATGCCGGCGGCGACATCGACGAAGTCGGTGCCGGCCGGCGCGTCGCTCACCTGCCCATGGCCGTCCCAGCCCCAAGACACAATCGACTCCGCCCGGGCAACACCCGAGCAGAACAGCCAGGTGGCAACCAGAGCGATGGCGACGGCGGTCGCGCAATGCCGGAATGCTTGCTCGCGCATACCACCCTCCTTTCCTAGACGGGCTCTGCAAACGTGGATTGCCATCGTGGGGACGCTCGCCCTGGAGCTGCGCGTCGACGCCAAATAAGGCCCCACTTGCGGTCCCGTTGCCAGCAAAGCCGTCAAGACCCACGATACCCATAAGCAACAACAAGAATACCACGTTCAGGCCGCCATGTCAAGGACGGCCACATTTCCCCCTCGCCATCAAATCAACCCACCTGCCCTGGGTGGCCACCCGCCCGGCACGCAGCATCCTCTCGACTGCCAAGTACCAGGCGACCACCGGCGCCAGGGCCCGCCACTGGCACGCCGCCATCGACGACTTCCTCCGCCGCGACGGCGTGATTTGATCTCTCGCAGAGACGCAGAGATCGCAGAGACCGGAGCCTAGCCATATCTTCTCTCTGCGAGCTCTGCGTCTCTGCGAGAGGTTTCCATATGAACACGGAAAGCCCTTCCACACGCGGCGCGTGCGGAAGGGCCTCCATTTGCATGTTCCCGGCACGGTGTTCGCCCCTCCCCGAGCAAGATGGGGAGCGCCGCAACCTACTGCGGGGCAAAGAGAATGATCCCCGGCAGACGGAAGGGCAAGAACGCAAACCCCGATACCCAATCAGTTGCGAAAATGGTACAGGATTTGCCTTCGCATCTCAAGGCAAACCGCGCTCCAGGCGTGTCTTTGCGCAGCGGCTTTTTGCCCGTGGCTTCGTGCCCATCCTGGCTTCGTGCCCATCCTGGCAACGGAGGGCTCGCCGGGATGGCCCGTAGGAGCGACAAGACAGGCGAAGGCCCCTCGCGCCGCGGCGGAGGGGCCTTCTGAATCGAGCTCTTCTGTTGTGTAGGTCCGCTGCTCTCTGGCTACTTCTTGCGGCGCAGGCCCACAAGCGCGACCAGGCCGAAGCCGGCAACCACGATGATGGTCGGCTCAGGAATCACGCCGGTGATCACGAACGCCATGTCGATCGGCATCTCCCAAATAATCAGCTCCTCCCAGTCGCAGTCTTCGGGCTTCGGGTCGCCTGGCGTCCAGTCGGCCCACACGGCGAGGTCCTGCCAATGGTCGATCGAGGTTTTCCACCCGAAGTCGGTGAACTCCGGATCGGCCACGTCGACCTGGATGTCGAGCCAGTAGGTCCTCGGCTCCTCGATCGTGCCGCGCTGGAGGAACCAGTCCTCCTGTTCCAGGAAGACGTTGACCTGCCAGCAGACCTGATGGTCGTCCCACAGCTCCTCACGCTCGTTCGGGTCGTACCAGCCCTGGTCGTCGTAGTCGTAGTCGATGATATCGACGGGGTAGTTGAGCGGGTCGATGTCGATCGACCACAGCTCATCGCCAGGGATGCTGTAGCCGACCGGGCCCGGGTCGATGTTGTCATGGATGCTCAGGTGGATCCTCGTGATCTGGCCCACGTCGTCGTGCTTCCACGAACCCCAGAAATGGATGTCCGTGATGTAGCTCGTTTCCGTGCACTCGAAGTCGTCGGCCAGCAGCTTGGGAGTCGTGACCTTGACGTCCCAGCCGTTCAGGTCCGGAAGCTGGACCCACTTCGTGTTGGGATCAGGGTCTTCCGGAAACCAATCCGCACGCGCCAGCGCCGGCAACATGCAGACCGTGAGAGCAACGAACAGGATTAGAGCATTCCTCATAAGCCGATTCCCCCTTCCTCAGACAGCCCAGTTAGTGTGTCGCGATCGGGACGACTCCCCGGCGAACAACGCCAAGGACAATAAGACCCGCAGGTGAAGACGCTGGTGTTGGCAGCCCCCTCTGCGTCGGCGACAATACACGCGACGCCGATTACTCGAAGAAATTATAGTGCATCTGGCCCTGCCATGTCAAGGGGAAACGTCACCCCGATGATGACCCAACTCGGGCCGTCGATGCCCCATCCGGCCCTGCGGCAACTCAGTGGCGGTCAGTTTTCTCTTGAAATCCGGACAGAAATGTGCCATTATTGGCCCGGAAAAGCTGAAGGGTATCGGCGTTTTTCCTGTTTGCCTTCCGAGGAAGTGTCTCCGCCCAGGGGTGGCTTCTATCAGGCCGTGGGGAGCGGCCCTGGCGGTAATGGCAGCGCCGGGCATTGGAGCGTGCCGCCATGAGCGGCTCCGCGCAGCGCCCGCGTTGAGCGAAGGCCCCGGTGCCCGTCAGGAAATCCAAAGCCATTGGTTCCGCCTAGGCAAGGCACAGGCACGCAGCACAGACGCAACAGCGCGGAACCGGCGCCCGGGCGAGGCAACTCGCCCGGCTTTTTTTGTGGCCTGCCGCAAGAGGCCCACGCGCACGGCTCGCCCCTCGACGCGTTGACCACCCCGGGCCACCGTGATACGGTCCGTGCACAAGGCACGGGGGACAACGACAGCGCATCGGGAGGAGGCGAACGTGGCTGAGACGAAGCGGACGTTTATCGCCATCGACCTCGACGAGGCTGTTCGCGCGCGCTTCCGCGAGCTCCAGCGCCTGCTGCGGCCCGCGGAGGCCGACGTGCGCTGGGTCAAGCCCGAGCGCGCGCACCTGACGCTGAAGTTCCTCGGCGAGGTGACCGCGGAGCAGATCGGCGCCATGAGCGCCGCGCTCGACGAGATCGCTCCCGCCACCGCCGCCTTCGAGGTCGGCTTCGGCGGCCTCGGCGTGTTCCCCAACGAGCGCCGGCCGCGCGTGCTGTGGGTCGGCATGACGACCGGGACACAGGAGGTGCGCGCGCTCGCGGCAGCCATCGACGAGCGCGCCGCAGCGGCCGGCTTCGCCCGTGAGCGTCGGCCGTTCTCGGCACACCTGACGCTGGGCCGGTTCCGGTCGCCGGCGGGCTGGGAGCGGCTGCGCGATCTGATTGAGGCCAACCACGGTTTCGACGCCGGCCGAATCGAGGCGCGCGATGTCCACCTGATCCACAGCCTCTTGTCGCCCGAAAGCCCCACGTACAGCCCGCTCCACACGGCCCGGTTCGCCATCGGGGGATAGCGGCTCGTAGTTGCATACAGGAACTCGCGCTTTTGCCTTGTTTTCGCCTTTCCGCTGTGCTATTCTTCCCGGGCAACGGGGCGTGTGGTATCATTACTTGGGTGAACCGACCAGCGAGGAGGCAGGCGTGGCTCGACGAGCCGCCAAAGGAGGACGCAAGATGGCACAGAAACCCAGGCAGCAGACGGCTGCGGACCCGGTCGAGGCCGAGGCGAAACAAGCCGCAGGCGATGCGCCTCGACCCGCGATCGACCCGGCGAAGAAGAAGGCGGTCGGTCTGACGCTCGGCCAGATCGAGAAGCAGTTCGGCGAGGGCACCATCATGCGGCTCGGCGACGACGCGGCCCGCCAACACATTGGGGCGATCCCGACCGGCGCGCTCGCGCTCGACGCGGCGCTCGGCATCGGCGGGATGCCGCGCGGGCGCGTCGTCGAGGTTTTCGGCCCCGAAGCGTCGGGCAAGTCGACGCTCGCGCTCAGCGTGCTCGCCAACGCGCAGCGCCTCGGCGGCATGGGCGCCTACATCGACGCCGAGCACGCGGTCGATCCGTCGTATGCGAAGCTGATCGGCGTCGATCTCGACGAGCTCTTGATCTCGCAGCCCGACTGCGGCGAGGACGCGCTCAACATCGCCGAGATGCTGGTGAGGTCGAACGCGCTCGCCCTGATCGTGATCGATTCGGTCGCCGCGCTCGTGCCGCGGGCCGAGATCGAGGGCGAGATCGGCGACCAGCACGTCGGGCTCCAGGCGCGGCTCATGTCGCAGGCGCTGCGCAAGCTCACGGCGGTGGTCTCGCAGTCGAAGACGTGTGTCCTCTTCATCAACCAGCTCCGGATGAAGATCGGCGTGATGTTCGGTAACCCCGAGACGACGCCGGGCGGCCGGGCGCTCAAGTTCTACTCGTCGGTACGCGTCGACCTGCGGCGCAGCGAGACGATCAAGTCGAGCACGGGCGAGATCATCGGCAACCGGGTCAAGGCGCGCGTGGTCAAGAACAAGGTGGCGCCACCGTTTCGGCTCGCCGAGTTCGACATCATGTACAACGAGGGGATTTCGGCCGCCGGCAACATCCTCGACCTCGCCGTGCAGCACGGCATCGTCGAGAAGCGCGGCGCCTGGTTCAACTACGGCGACGAGCGGCTCGGCCAGGGCCGCGAGACGGTCAAGGCCGAGATCAAGAACAACCCCGAGCTCGCCGCCGAGCTGACCGCGAAGATCAAAGAGACACTCCAGATCCCATAGAGGCCCGAGCCATGTCGAGAATGACGAGGAGAGGTCAGGATGTGCGCCTGCTCGGCGTGTGGGCGCTCGTGGGCGCCATGCTTGTCTGCGCCGGCGCGGCCCACGCCCAGCAGGGGGGCGTGAACCCGTACGCGCAGGCCATCAACCTTCAGCGCGCCTTCCAGGATCTGTTCGAGCGCGTCGAGCCGGCGGTCGTGACGGTCTTCCCCGAGTCGGGCGAGCTCGATCTGGCCGAGAAGATCAAGTATGGCGTCGAGCGGATGCCGCAGGCGATCGGCTCGGGCTTCATCGTCGACAAGCGCGGCTACCTGATCACCAACGAGCACGTCGTCCACAGCGGCAAGAAGTTCTCGGTGCTGCTGAGCAACGGGGACAAGTACGACGGCCGCGTCGTCGGGTGCGACCAGCTCCTGGATATCGCGCTCGTCAAGATCGTCCTGCCCGACGAGGAGAAGGGCCGCACGTTCCCCATCCTCCAGCTCGGCGATTCCGACAAGGTGCGTCCGGGCATGTATGCGATCGCGCTCGGCAACCCGATCGGCTTCCTCTTCGACGATGCCGAGCCGGTGATGACCATCGGCATCGTCTCGGGCGTGCGCCGCACCTTCGTCTACACGCTCGTGGCCGACCAGGAAGGGATGCGCACCTACGGGGACCTGATTCAGACGGACGCGGCCATCAACCCGGGCAACTCGGGCGGCCCGCTGCTGAACATCGTCGGCGAGGTGATCGGCGTCAACACGTTGACCGCGCTCGTGCCCGGCGAGGGCCGGGCCATCGGCATCAGCTTCGCCGTGCCGGCCAACACGGTGCGGCGCAAGATCAAGCTGATGGGCAAGGGCTGCGGCGTCAAGCGGCCGATGCAGTACGGCACGCTCGACGCCCGGCTCGAGACGCTCAACGAGTTCGTCGCCGACGTGCTCCATCTCAAGGGCAAGCGCGGTGTGCTCGTCAACCAGGTCGTCAAGGGCGGGGCGGCCGACACGGCGGGGATCCAGGACAAGGACGTCATCTTGAAGGTGAACGGCCGCAAGGTCGTCAACGCCGCGCAGCTCATCAGCATCATCGCCCACCTGCCGCTCGACGAGCCGGTCGAGATCGAGATCTGGCGCGTTGTCGAGGACGTGCCAAAGACGCTGATCGTCAACGTCACCCTATCCGCCAAGACGCTCAAGGAGATCCAAGCCGGCTCATCCCGCCGCTCAAGCGACGAGGACGACTAGCCGTGCCGCCGGGCGCGCATGGCGATGCCGGCCCGGGCCAACATGACCGCGCCGGCGCGGCCAGCAGCGACGACCAGCATGCCTACGAGGCCGGGCTGAGGCTGATCGCCTACCGCGACCGCACGGTGCACGAGCTGCGCACGCGGCTCGCCGACAAGGGCTTCGCGCCCGAGGCCATCGAGCGCGCCGTCGAGCGGCTCAAGCGCCTCGCCTACCTCGACGACGTCGCTTACTGCGAGCGCACCATCACCGACACGCTCGCCTCGCGCCCGGCCGGGCCGCGGTGGATCACCGACCGGCTGCGCGTCAAGGGCGTGCACCCGGAGGTGATCCGCGAGGCGCTTGCCCGCGCCTACCCCGACGAGCTCACTGAGCAGATGGCCTACCGCGTCGCCGCGAAACGCGTCAGGCGCTACCGCGGCGATGAGCCGGCGGCGCGCCGTCGCAAGCTGGCGGGGTATCTATCGCGGCGCGGTTTCAACTACGACGACGTGCAGAAGGCGCTGCGCCGCCTCCTGGGCGAGCTCGACGAGGAAGCCTAGTATCGCGTCCCAGCAGTGGGTAACACAAGCTTTCTCAAGCCCTTGACGGGATCTCGCGCGATCGAAACCCCTGGGCGTTTCAACGCCCTCGTTCTTCATAGGCCAGCCCTTCAGGGCTGGTCCCGTGCGTGCCGCCCGTTCCTTGGAGGGCGTTTCAACGTCCTTCGCGTTCTCGGCTTAAGCCACCTCCGGGAAGCCCGTTGAAACGGGCTGCCGGAATGTACACGCTGTCGCCGTCGACCAGCCGTGAAGGGCTGGCCTATCGAGGAATGGAGCAAGCCCGTTGAAACGGGCTCGGCTGATACCGCGCTTGCGACCGCCCTCGATGAACCTGCCGCCCCGCGCTACGGCGCAGCGTCCATGCGCTACGGCGCAGCGTCCATGCGCTACTGCGCAGCGTCCATGCGCTACGGCGCAGCGTCCATGCGCTACTGCGCGACGTCCATGTGCTACTGCGCAGCGTCCGCGCGCTATTGCGCGACGTCCGCCTGTTTGGTGAGAAGGAAGGTGGCGCTCGTGCGACCTTCCGTGAACGGGATCGGCACGCCGGCGGCAAGCTGCTCGGCCGTGAGCGATTGAGGCTCGCCGCCGTCGACGCGCAGCGTCCAGCTCCCGGCCAGCAGCCCCGTGACGGCCAACGAGCCGTCGTGGTCGGGGGCCCAGCCGCGGGCGACCTCGATCTCGATCCGGTCGGCCGTCTTGGTGGCCGTCATCTTGGTGATCCGGTCGGCGCCGACCTCGAACACGAGCTGATGGGGCACGCTCACGACGCGCTTGCCCATCCCGTCGGCGGGGATCACGCTGTAGGTGTTCTGATCGGCGCTCACGTGGCAGCCATAGCCGAGCAGGCCGAGCGAGCGGTCGTAGGCCACGTATGCGCCCAGGTAGAAGAAGGTGGGCGCCAGCGCCGCGTCGACGTCGCCCGAATACGGGTCGAAGCGCATCAGCTTCGGCTCCCACGCGTAGAAGCCCTGCGGCTCGCCCGTGGGCTTGACGCGGGCCCAGGGGGCCAGCAGCCCGGCGTAGCCGAGCTCGGCGTAGCGCGGGTTGCGCCAGTGCACGGCGGCGTCGAGCAAGGCGGCTGCGTTGTAAGCGCTCGGGTGGTTGAGCGTGGTCGCCTCGAGCGTCGGGTACTTGGCCAGCTCGCCGGCCCACGCGAGATCGCATCCGTACCACATCCAGTGGCGCCCGATGCCGCGGGTGGCCTCGAGCACCTTGACCGAGCGGGTCACGCCCTCCTGCCAGTTGTGCAGGCGGCTGAGCCAATAGGTGCCGCTGATGCCCGCGGTGTCGGCCGGCCAGAACTGCCCGGCGACGTAGACGCCGTAGGCGGCCCACGACTGCTTGGCCAGGACGTTGACCTTGAGCGATATCGCCTGCTGGAGCTGCGACGCCTCGGCGCTGAGCCCCTCGCGATGCAGCGCGGCGATGATCAGGCCGAGCGTCCCCTCGCCGGGATGGCCGAAGGACAGGTTGATGGCCGGCTGCATCTGGGGATCGAGGTAGGCCATCGCGGTGCGATACGCCCGCGTGAGGTACTCGACCGGCTCGGTCTTCGTCAGCCCGTAGTAGGTGCCGATGCGGTACATGGCCAGGTAGAGGTTGAACACGTGCGGGTAGACGTACGAGTCGGTCGGCGGGCCGTCGCCGGCGGGGTCCACGAACGTGTGGACCCGGTAGGTGCTGTGGTCCTGGATGCGGCCGAAGAGCTGCTCGTCGATGTACTGCTCGAGCGCCGCGACCTGGTCGGGCTCGGGGAAGACGGTGTTCTTGGCCGCGACGAAAAGCGGCGGGCCGATGCCGGTGACGGTCGAGCCGCCCGAGCGCTCCTTGTTCTCGGTGTCCGAGACGAGCTCGCCGTTCTCGCTGTCCCACATCCCGAAGGCGAGATAGCGCCGCTCCTCGGCGTTCTTGAACTGCTGGTGCTCGAGGATGAACGCGGCGCGTGCGGCCGCCAGCTCGGGCAGCGGCGGCAGCGAGTAGACGTGCAAGGTGGTCACTTCGCCCCGGCCGTGTGTGACCCGGATCTCGTGGGGGCCGGGGCGCGAGAAGGTCACGCGGTGGACGAGCCCCTTGTCGTCGAGCTGCTCGACCGTGGTGCCCTTGTCGGCTGCGACGCCGCCGACGCCGACCGAGCAGCTCAGCCGCAGCGTGGCGGGCATATTGGCCGGCACAACGTAGCCGGGCGACAGGTGCGTCACGAGACGCCCTTGGGCGGCCAGGATTTGGTCGACCTGCGCCTCGTTCATCGCCCAGAACAGGCGCAGCCCAAGCGTGCGCGACCCGCCCCGGTCAAGCGTGAACGAGTGATGGCGGTTGAACCAGCCGCCCCAGCTCTCGATCTCGCTCGAGGCCTTGCTGTACAGATACACGTACGGCAGACCCTCCCACTGACGGCCGCGGGACTTGTGTCCTCGTTGGTCGTGCGCGAGGCACTCGAACCACGTGCCGCCCGCGGGCAGAAGCACCAGGAACGGCGGCTCGCCCGAGCGGGTTCGGAACACCACGTGCGATGAAGCGCCGCAGATGTCGGGCCGCGCGATCAGCCGCCGCTCGTAGACCTCGTCGGTCGAGCGCACCATGTATGGCCGCGCCTCGTCGGGGCTGGGGTAGATGCTCGCGTTGTTGAACGCGAGCGGGATGTGCACGTCGCCGACCTCGATCGGCTTGTCGCCGGGGTTCTTGACGGTGATGCGCCACTCGATGCAGTTGAGGGTAGGGTTGAACCAGAAGGCCGACGCGCAGCGGACGTTGTTGAAGCCGCCAAGCTTGCGCGAGGGCTCGTCGAACTTCGTCACGACCATATCGCCCTCGATATCGGCCGTTCGCACGTCGGTCGAGTGGATGCTCGCCTCCTCGAGCCACGACGAGCCGGGCGTGCGCGATGTGACGAAAAAGCTGCCGAGCAAGGTGAGGTCCTTCGCGGCGGCCAAGGGGGAGTTGAACTCGTTGGCGGCGAAGTTCAGGTCCGGCGCCTGCTTGTGCAGCAGCCCCTTGATCGCGCCGGTTACCTTCTCGAGCTCGAGAAGCCACTGCTTCGTCTCGATGGCGTAGACGAACCCCTTGTCCGAGGCTGTGGCGTTCGGCCCGGAGGTGCGGACCACGTAGATGCGCCGCGCGAGCCGGGGCTCGAGGTGGGCGACCTTTTCATCGCCGACGAGCGCGATCAGGTGGTAAAGGCCGGGCTTTGTCGCGGTGCCGAACCGGCCCTTCTCGCGGATCTCGCGCCCGGGGTGCATCGAGATCTCCTCGCGGATGACCCAGTCCTTGATCTCGATACGCCCCTCGTCGTCGACCTCGCACAGCGCCATGATCAAGATGCCGTCCTTCTCCTGGCGGGGCATGCAGACGACCTCAACGTCGACGGTGGACCCGCGCTCGACGAACAGCGTGTTGCCCGAACTGATCTTGCTCAGATACCCGATGCGTGTGGTGGCGATCTGTTTGCCCCTCGTGCGCAGCTCCATCTCGAAGCTGGCCGGCGAGGTCAAGTAGCGGATGATGTTCACAGCGAACGCCCGGTTCACCCCGGCCGGGTTGCCGTTCGGGCCGCCGAAGTTGAAGCCGTACTCGCCGACCGCGATCACGATCCCGTCGCCGGGCCGCCACTCGTATACCGAGCGGTAGGTCGGCTGCTCCTGGCCGTCAATCACGGCGTAGGCGAGCAGCCGTCCCTTGCGCGGCTCGGCCTTGACCCAGCGGGCGAACGTGGCGGGCTGGAGCGTGCCGGGCATGCACAGGAGGAACCGCTCGTCAAAGAGGCCGAAGATCCCGTGGCTCCGCTTCGAGCGTAGGGCCAGCTCCGGCACCTCGGCGCGCGCCTTCCAGCCCAGGCTGTCGGGCGCCACGTCGATGCCGAGCGGGGCAACGTACTGGCACGCCTGGAGGCTCAGCAGCAGGCTCCCGCCGCGGCGCACGTAGCGGTTGAACGCGCTGACGGTCCGCTCGGCGAGCGCGGCTTGGGGCAGCTTGGTGTCGCTCGCGTAGTGCCACCAGACGACGTCGTAGCGCGAGAGCCTGGCCTTGCCCTCGGCGAGCGCCTGGAGGGGCACCAGCTCGATCGGCAACTCAAGATTGATCCGACAGAAATTGAACGCGGCCGCCTCTTCGGGCAGGAGGTCGTGCAAGTCGGCCACGTGACTGATGAAGCCGATCCGCGGCTTGCCTTTATCATCCTGGGCGGCGAACGCGGCGCTGCCCACCGCCAGCAGGACCGCGAGCGCAAGGCAACAGGTCCACCTCATCGGCATCTCTCCTCATCACTGCGTGCGCGCGCCACGCGGCAAGGCTCGCCCGCCACGCCGCAGCCATATGCCAGCATAGCATGGAGACGACACACCGGGAAGGTGGTTTCGGCCGTCGAAACACGCGCCAACACGACCGCGCCGAAGCGGCCGCGCCGAGGCGGCGGCATCACTCGGCGGGTTCGTCCGGCGCAGCGTCCGGGGCCAGGCGCCGGAGGCGCTCCTTGAGCAGGGCGATCTCCTGGGCGAGCCGCTTGGTGCGCTCCGACTCGGTCGAGACGGCGATCGAGAAATGGAACACGATCAGGATCAGGAAGAACAGCACGACCGTGAACAGGCCGTTGGACGGCACCTCGAACCCGAGCAGGCCGGTGACCTTGAACAGCAGCTTGCCCCACGCCGACAGCACGATCATGACCACCCCGGCCGCGAGCCACAGCAGCGCGTACCGCTCCTTGAGCCGGTTGCGACGGATGAAGTCGATCACGGCGATGGTGAACAAGGCGCTGACTATGATGGCGACAACCCGGAACGTCATGACCGCCTCCTTGTGATGCCACGAAGCAAATCGATAAGAATGGCAATGGTGACCTTGATCGCGTAGTAGGCGCCGACATGCGCGTTGATCGACGAGACGCTCGCGCGCCGCACGGCCATCGTCACCGGGACCTCGACGACGCGCAGACCCAGCCGATGGGCGTACATAAGCGACTCGGGCTCGGGGTAGTCCTCGGGGTAGCGCTCGGCGAACCGCAGAATCGCCCGGCGATTGGCCGCGCGGAACCCGGAGGTCGGGTCGGTCACGCGCCGCCGGGTGATCGCGCCGATCAGCCGGGCGTAGAAGGCGATGCCGAGCCGGCGCAGCCTCGTGGGCCTAAACGAGCCCTCGACGACCTCGAGGAAGCGCGAGCCGACGACCACGTCGACGTCGCCCTCGCCGAGCCGGTCGATGAGCGTCGAGATCTCGTCTGCGGGGTGCTGACCGTCGGCATCGAGCCGCACGACGGCATCGTAGCCCCCCTGGGCCGCGTAGCGATAGCCGACCTGCTCGGCCCCGCCGATGCCGAGGTTGATCGGCAGGTCGAGCACGACGGCGCCCGCCTCGGCCGCTCGGGCTGCCGTCGCGTCGGTCGAGCCGTCGTTGACGACGAGCACGGTCGTCTCGGGCATCGCCGCGCGCACCTCGGCGACGACGGCGCCGACCGTCTCGGCCTCGTTGTAGGCCGGCATCATGACGAGCGTCTTGTGCACGGGCACGGCAGCCTCGCACAACGGGGTGATCTCTCAACTATATCGGCTGTTCCTGGGGGGTGTCTGCCGTTTTTTTCCGAAGACCACGTCGGTTCTTTGATATGCTCGCCCGGTGAAGGACGGCCTCGGCACGACGGGCCGCACGAGGACGGGGCAGCGGAGCGTTGGGCACCGAGCAGAACAGACCACTGGTCAGCGTCGTCATCAACGCCTACAACGCCGAGGCGTACTTGCCCGAGTGCCTCGACGGCGTGCTGGCCCAAACGCTCACCGATTTCGAGGTCATCGTCGTCGACGACGCCTCGACGGACGCCACCGGCCGGATCGCCGAGGACTACGCCCGGCGCGACCCGCGCCTGCGCGTGGCGCACAACGAGCGCAACCTGGGCATCCCGGCTACCATCAACCGCGCGCTCGCGCTCTCGCGCGGCGAGCTCATCGCCAAGATGGACGCCGACGACGTGTCGATGCCCCAGCGGTTCGAAAAACAGGCCGCCTACCTGCGCACGCACCCCGAGGTGGTCATGGTCGGGAGCTGGTGGGCGTGGATCGACGCGGACGGCCGGGAGCTCGGCGCCCAGCAGCCGCGGCCGTCGAACCGGCGGCTCGCGCAGCAGATGTTGAGGCGCTGCGCACTCGTGCACACGGGCGTGATGATCCGGGGCGACGTGCTTCGGCGCATCAGGTACCGCGAGTTCTTCCGCTCGTCCGAGGACTACGACCTGTTCCTGCGTCTGTGCGAACACGGTGAGATCGCCATGCTGCCGGACGTGCTCGTCAAACAGCGGCTCAGATACCACGGCGTGACGGTCAAGCGCTTCCGCGAGGAGGCGCAGTTCGCGCGCTACGCACGCCTGTTCGCCAGGCAGCGACGGCGGCGCGGGGACGACGACTACGAACGCGTGGCCGCGAACCTCGACGCCGTCCGCCCCGCCACGTCGGAGCGAGCGAGCCACGCGTTCTACCACTACCGGCGCGGGTTGCTCAAAGTGACGCTCGGCGACATGGCCGGCGCGCGGCGCGAGTTCTGGGGCTCGCTCGTCGACGCGCCGTGGGACGTGCGGCTGGTGGCCTGGCTCGTGCTGACGCTCACGCCGAGGCCGCTCGTCAAGGCGCTGCGCGCGCTCGTGTGGCGGCTGCGCTGGGGCCATCCGCCGGAGTAGGGGGGCAAATCGGTGCGGGCATCCGTCGTCATCTGCACGCTGAACCGAAGCCGGGCGCTCACGCGCGCGCTGCGGGCGATCGAGGCGCAGACGGGCGTCGCGCCCGAGCAGGCCGAGCTCGTCGTGGTCGATAACGGCTCGATCGACGAGACGCCGACCATAGTCAAAGAGTTCCGCCGCTACGCGCGCTTCCCCGTGCGCTGGTGCGTCGACGAGCGGCTCGGCCTCTCGAACGCGCGCAACCGCGGCGTGGCCGACGCGCGCCACGAGCTCGTCGTCTTCCTCGACGACGATGCCGTGCCCACGCCCGGCTGGCTCGCCGCACACATCGCCACCGCCGACGAGACGCACGCCGACTGCGTCGGCGGGCGGATCACGCTCGCGTGGGAGACGCCGCGGCCGGCGTGGCTGCATCCGGCGCTCGATCCGTTCCTCGGGCGGATCGATCTCGGCGACGACCGGGGCGCATTCGATTTCCCGCACACGTACCCCGGCGGCGGCAACATCGCGTTCCGGCGAGCGGTCTTTGGGCAGGTCGGCCTGTTCGATCCGGCGCTCGGCGTGCGGCCCGGCCGCCTCGTCGGCTCCGAGGAGACCGACCTGTGCTACCGGATCGAGCGCGTCGGCGGCCGGCTCGTCTACGAGCCGCGTGCGCACGTGACGCACCCCGTCCCGGCGGCGAAGCTGACGAAGCAGTGGTTCAGGCGGCGCGCCTACCACGCCGGCCGGACGGCGTGCCTCGTCGAGCTGCGTCATTTCAGCCGCGCGGCGCTGCTGGCGCGCAACCTTGGGCGACTGCTTACCCGGCCGAAACCGGCACCCGGTGTTGCCGCGCTGCACCCGCCGCCGATGGCCGCGCGCCTGTTCTTGGCCGAGTTCCGCCTGCTGTTCGCACTCGGCTACCTCGCCGTGTTGCTCCGTCGCCGCTAGCTCCCGGAGGCAAGTGCCTCGCCTACGTGCCACAACCGCTCGCTGCGCCCGTTCTTGCAGATGCGTTGTGCCACCGGCTTCAGCCGGTGGGGCCTGGGGAATTGCCCGGCACGAGCACGCTTCAGCGCCGCGCCACCGGCGCGCCTGCTCGACAAGAGGCTTCAGCCACTGACATGAACGCCTGAAGGCAGGTGTCGGGAAGCACGCTGAAGCGCGCTGTCTCGTGTCGCGCGAGCCACCAACCACCGGCTGAAGCCGGTGGCAGAACTTACTTGGCCATAACCGCACAAGCCTGTTGAGCAAGTGCGATGTCGCCTTCTCTCTCGTTGCCCCGAAGGGGCTTCATGGCACAGCCCAGGGCAACGCCCTGGGTTGGAAGGGAGCAAAGCGTCGCCACATAGCCCAAAGGGCTTACAGAGAGGTTGGCGGGGACACCCATCGCCGCGGCACGCCAGAGCATACCGCCTAGATCCGAGCACGCGCTGCCTGCTCGATGACTTTGAGCGTCTGCTCGGCCGTGCGACGCCACGAGAAGCGGGTGAGGTTGCGGCGGCCGCGCTCGACAAGGTCGCGGGCAAGCGCCTCGTCGTCGAGCACGCGCTCGAGCGCCCCGGCCATCGCGGTCTCGTCGGTGGGATCGACCGCGAGCGCGGCATCGCCGTAGACCTCGGGCAAGCTCGCCGCGTTCGAGCTGACGACCGGCACGCCGGCGGCCATCGCCTCGAGCACGGGCAGGCCGAACCCCTCGAACAGCGACGGGAACGCGAACACGGCCGCGTTCCGGTAGACGATCCACAGCTCGCGCGCGCTCAGCCACCCGGTGAGAACGATGCGGTCCGCGCGCGGCGACTGGGCAATCGCCGCGTTCACCTCGGCCATGCCGCGGCCGCAAATGCCGACGAGAACGAGCTGGCGCGCGCAGCGCTCGGCCAACATGGCGTGCGCGCGCACGAGGGCCGGCATGTTCTTGTGCGGCCAGGCGTTGGCGACGGTGAGGATGTACGGCTCGCTCAGCCCGAGACGCGCAAGAAGCGTCGCCTGTTCGTCGTCGGGGATGTCGCCGCCGGCTGTCTCGTCGGCGGCAAGGTAGGTCACGTGCACGCGCTCGGCCGGCACGCGGCAGTACGTGACGATGTCAGCCTTCGAGTGCTCGCTGAGCGTGAGGATGGCGTCGGCTCGTCGCGCGGCACGCGGCACGAGGAAGCGCGTGGCGGCACGCGCCATCCCCGCAAAATCCTCCGGGTGGTGCACGAACTGCATGTCAAACGTCGAAACCACCGACGGGCACCCGAGCCGCAGCGGCGCCGTGTAGCCGGGCGACCACAGCACGTCAATCGAGTGCCGCCTAACGAGCTTCGGCAGCCTGAGCTGCTCAAACAGGATTCGGCGCGGGCGGCATGTGGCACCCACGCGGCAGCGAACGTCGGTCACGTTCACGCGTGCCGCCTGCGGGAACGTGCCCGCGTTCTCGCGATTGCAGAACAGGACGTACTCGTGCGAGTCACCCAGCGCGACGAGCTCGGCGAGCGTTTTCCGCAGGTACGTCTCGCTGCCGCCGACCTTCGACGGGATCAGGAACAACGTGTTGATGCCGATGCGCATGGTCGCTCCGTTGCCTGCGCACGAACAAGGCGGCTCGCCAGAGCCCCGCTCGGGCGCGGCGACTGGAATGTAGCCGCCGACGCTCCGCGTCGGACAAGCGCAAGCCCGTGGATCGCAGCGCCCCGCAACCTGCTCGAAGCCCCTTTAGGGGCGACCACGGGCTTGCGCCCGAGGCTACTCTCACTCGGCCCTAACGGGCCTCTTATGCTCGTGTCATCTTGGCCCATTAATGGTCACGCTTTCGTCTTCGGCCGTGCGTGGCGCTTCCACAGCCGGTCCCACAACCCCATCAGCGTGTAGGCGACGATGATGCGGACGTAGAACCATACGTGCAGCCAGTAGTAGCGCCGGCGGCCGCGCGCATACCGCCTCGCCACGCGCAGGGCGGCGCGCTCGGCCTTGTAGAACAGGTTGCTCGTCTTCGACGCCGGATGCCACCGGAACGCCGCCAGGGTGTCATGGACGATCGCGGGCTCGTGGCGCTGGGCGATCCGGAGCCAGTACTCGTAGTCGAACGCCCAGTCGAGCGACTCGTCGAGCAAACCCAGCTCCTCGAACAGCTCGCGCTTGAGAAACACCGCCGGCTGCGAGATGAAGTCGCACACGAGCAGTCGCTCAGCGCTGTAGCGCCGGATCCACGAGTTCTTGTACGCCGTAACGCCGCGCCGCACCTCGCGGTCGCCCTCGTCGATCACGCGGCACAGGCCGAAGCACCATTTCGCCTCGGGCCGACGCGCAAACGCGGCCGCGACCTTCTCGAACGCGCCGGCCTCGTACACGTCGTCGCTGTTGAGCCACCCGACGATGTCGCCCGTGACGCGGCGGAACCCTTTGTTGATCGCGTCGACCTGCCCGCGGTCGGGCTCGCTGAGCCACTTGATCCGGTCGCCGTAGCGGCCGAGCACGTCGAGCGTGCCGTCGGCCGAGCCGCCGTCGACGATCCAGTGCTCGACGTCGAAGCCGCCGCCCTGGCCAAGCACGCTGTCAATCGTCCGGCCGATAAACGCCGCCTGGTTGTACGACGGCGTGACAACCGAAAACGTCGGCTGGGCAACCGGAGCCGTCGGCGTCACGGGCCGGACTCCTCACCGAGGGTAATCCGCATCACGGCGCAGTAGTTCTCGGCGATCACGCGGTCGCGAGGAACGACCAGACGCCACGGCATCTCGACGGGCGGACTGCATACCACGCCGATCGTGTAGGTGCCCGCGGGCACCGCGGCCGGGATGATGAGCGCGTGCTCGACCTCGAAGCGCTCGCCCGCGTGCCACGTGGCCGGCGCCAAAGCGAGCTGGCCGAGCGCGGCGATCTCGCCGACCTCCATCTGTTTGTCGCCGCTGGCGATGGTGACGGCGCGGCCGGTCTCGTCGAAGAGCGCATAGCGCACGAGCAGGCGAGTCGGCAGCGGACGCATCAACTCCCAGGCCGACCGCACGCGGACCTGCACGTCGCCATCGAGCGGCTCCTCGGTCGCTTCGACGCCGAGCAGCTTGATCGTATCGCCGTACAGCGCCTCGACGGGGAAACGGTTCGCCACGGTCGGCTCTTCGACGCGCCGGATGAGCGCGGAGAGCTCGGGCGCATTCTTGCGCAGCAGAACGAGCTGACCGCGCCGCGCCACGATGCCCCAGTCGCCCTCGTCGAGCAGGCGATAGAAGTTGTCGGCATCACTCGGAGCGGCGAAAGACCGCGCCCACATCGCGCCGGGCCTCAAGTCGAGCAGCGCGTGGCTCACCTCGTCGGGCAGCGCGTACTCACGCTCGGCGACCACCTTCTCGTGGCCCATGTACGCATAGTGGAACGACGCGAGCACGCGGCGGCTGCTCAGCGCGGGCAGGAAGCGGAACGTGGCGACGGCTGGGGCATCCGTCGGCATCTGAGCCAGGAGCTCCTGGTGCAGGCGCACATCGGCCCGCTCACGCATCTGCGAGCCGGCCATGTTGCGCGGCGGGCCGGCCCGTGGCGCGATCTGGGGACTCCACAACACCCACGTGGCGCCGCTGACCAGCACGACGACGGCCGCCGGGATGTACCAGAACTGCTTGAGCACGCGGATGCGCAGCAGGCGCGCCAGACCGAGCACCGACGAGAAGAACAGCACGGGGATCAACGTCGCCGTGTACTGGAAATAGATCGTCGGCGGCGGCGCGTGAATGCGCGTATCGACCAGCAGATTGAGCGCGAACTGCGGCGCGCTGATGAGCAGCGCCTCCGGGTTCGCAACCGCGAGGTAACTCACCGGCGCAAACACCTTCTGCAGGTACATCGGCTTGTCCACCCGCGGGTCGTCCCGATCCTTCTTCAGTGCCACCCGAATCGTCTTGCCCGGCTTGGTCACCGCGGTCTTGATCACCTCGCCGGGCGTCTCGCCCATCTCGCCGTAGAGCCGGCCGAAGATGTTCTCGCCCTCGTTGTAGTGCGGGATGATGACGTGCAGGCAGACGACGAACCAGATGAGACCCGCTGCGGCCGGCGCGACGATCCAGTGCCAGCGCCGGCGCGCGATGAGCGCGTAGAGGCCGATCATCATCACCGTGAGCGCCACCTCCTCGCGGCACAGCATCGCGAGGCCGCCGAAGACGAGAAACGGCACGTACCGCTTCGCCCGGAACAAGTACAACGCGAACAGCAGCAGCACCGGCACGAACGAGAGCGCGTGGAACTCGAACAGGTTGATGAAGCCAAGCGCCGGATAGAGCAGGTACATGAGCGCGAACAGGATGCCCCAGAACCC
>CAZCQN010000003.1:37730-42345 GCA_964500825.1 uncultured Verrucomicrobiota bacterium
GCAGCACGCGCATCTTCGAGCCGCCCTGCTTGCGGTCGTACCGAAGGTGGAACGGCACCTCGGCCACCCGCGCGCCGGCCGCACACAGCTTCAGAAGCACGTCGAGCATGACGACGAACCCGGCCTGGTCAACGAACCGGTCGCCATAGATATGGAACCCGCGCTTCAGCGTCTCCCAGCGATAGGCGCGGTAGCCGCACGTGTAATCGCGCACGCCAAACTCCGGAAACAGGCTGCGCATCAGCAAGCTCGCGCCCCAACTGCACGCTCGACGCGAATACGACACCCCCTTCATCGCCGCCCGCGCCCGGCCAAAGCGCGAGGCGATCACCACGTCGTACCCGTCGCGCAGTCGCGCCAGGAGCGCAGGCGCCTTGGCCGGGTCCATCGTGTCGTCGGAATCCATCGTAACCACTAGGTCGCCCGGTCCGCCGCGACGGATGCAGTAGTCGAACCCCGTTCGAACCGCCGCGCCGAGCCCGCGATTCGCGCTGTGCGCGAGCACCTCGAGCGGCGCCGGCGGCTCGGCGGCCCGGGCCGTCTCGGCGGTGCCGTCCGTGCTGCCGTCGTCGACGAGCACGATCCGGTAGGCCCAGCCGTTCGCGCTCGCCACGTCGCGGATCTTGCCCACAAGGGCGCCGATCGCGGCCGCCTCGTTGTATGCCGGCAGCATGAAGCTGATCACGAAGCTCGCTTCCAGATCGATGCGGATGTGTTCGTCCCCGTCGTCGGCGAGCCATTATAAGCGAACTTCACGCCCGCGCGGCGAGGAAACTGCGCACGGCCCGCGCGATGCGCTCGGCGGCACGGCCGTCGCCGTACGGGTTCGGCGCGCGCGCCATCGCGTCGTAGGCCGCGCGGTCGGTCAGCAGCTCGTTGACGGCGCCGACGATGCGCTCGGGATCGGTGCCGACGAGGCGCGTCGCGCCGGCCTCGATCGCCTCGGGCCGCTCGGTCCGCTCGCGCAGCACAAGCACGGGCGTCTCGAGCGACGGCGCTTCCTCCTGCACGCCGCCGGAGTCGCTCAGCACGAGTGCGGCGCGCTTCATCGCGTGGACAAAATCGGGGTAGCACAGCGGCTCGATCAGGTGCATGCGCGCGACGCCGTCAAGCACCTCGTGCGCGGCGCCGCGTACCTTCGGGTTCGGGTGAACGGGATAGACGATCTCGACGTCGGCCCGCCGCTCGGCCAGCGAGCGGAGGGCCTCGAACACGCGCCGCAGCGGCTCGCCGAAGCTCTCGCGCCGGTGCGCGGTGACGAGCAGGACGCGGCGGCCAGCCCAGTCGAGACGGCGCAGCGTCCCGTCCTCGAACTCGTGCGGACGGCCGGCCACGTCGAGCAGCGCATCGACGACCGTGTTGCCGGTGACGTGGATCGACGCGGCATCGACGCCCTCATCGAGCAAGTTGCGCTTGGCGGCTTCTGTCGGCGCGAAGTTCAGGTCGGCCACGACCGAGATGAGCCGCCGATTGATCTCCTCGGGGAACGGGTTGTGCTTGTCGCCCGTGCGGAGGCCGGCCTCGACGTGGGCGACCGGGATTCTCAGGTAGTACGCCGCAAGCGCCGAGAGGAACGCGGTCGTCGTGTCGCCCTGGAGCACGACGAGCGCCGGCTCGATCTGCGCATAGGTCTGCTCGAGGGCGGGCAGCAGGCGCGCCGACAGGTCGAACAGCGTCTGGTCGGGCCGCATGATGTCGAGGTCGAGGTCGGGCGTCAGGCCGAACACGTCGAGCACCTGGTCGAGCATCTCGCGGTGCTGCGCGGTCGCCACGAGCGCCGTCTCGACCGCCTCGCGCCGCAGCGCCTTGACCACCGGGGCGAGCTTGATCATCTCGGGCCGGGTGCCCGCGAGCACGGCGACCGTCTGCGTCATGGTCGGCCCTCCGGTTTCGTGCCGGTCACGATGAGCGCGTAGCCGAGACGCCGCGCGAGCGGCGCGAGCAGCACCTCGAGCACGTCGAGCACGCGGCGAATCCAGCGCGGGTACAGCAGCCGGTACCCGTCGCACGCCGGCGGGAACAGCAGCAGCGCCCGCGTCCGCACGTTGCCGAGACCCGCGCGCCGCGCGACGCGCCGCATCGTGCGCGCGCTCACGTGGCGCTCGGTGCCGAAGCGCCAGCGGCCCCGCTTGATCAGCCACGCCTTGGCCCACCGATACCACAGGCACGCCGCGTTCGGCACCACCGCGAGCACCTGTCCGCCGGGCCGTGCGGCGGCCACCATGCCGCGCAGGGCGGCCTCGATCCGCCCATCGTCGAAGTGCTCGATCACGCCGGAATTATACACGAGGTCGAACGTCCCGTCCGGAAACGGCAGCCGGAACAGGTCGGCCTGCACGAGGTCGAGCGTCGGCGGCCGAGCGCGCGAGGCGAGCGCAAGCGCCTCGCCCGACAGGTCGAGCCCGACGGCGCGCGACCACCGGCCGCTCGCGAGCATCTGCCCGAGCACGCCGGCGCGACCGCAGCCGGCCTCGAGCACGAGGTGCGCCGCCGGCACCAGGCGCGGCAGCGTTCTGAGGAACGCGCGCTCGTAGTCGGACACGTACCGCCGCTCGGCCCACACCGCGTCCCAGACGGTGTCGCCCGTCGCGCTCATCGCTCGGGCATTCCCGGCTCGTGCGGCAGGTGCGGCTGCCGCGCTGCCTCGAACAGCTTGTTCCAGTTGAGCTCGACGACGATGAAGGGGACGGCGGGGTTCCCCCAGAAGCCAACCCCGCGCCGGAGGAACTGCTGCTCGAGCCAGCGCGGGTCCGGATAGACGATGCGCATGGCGCCGTAGACGATCATGCTCGACACATGATCGATGAACGTCTTCGTGTACTCGACGCCCCTATAGTTCTCGTCGGGCACGATCCTCAGGTTGTCGATCAGCAGGTATTTGACCACCTCTCTGTAATAGGGGCGAAGTGCCCTCCAGCGGTTCGCCTCGAGCATCATCGAGTTGAACCGTTCGACGTTGACGCCCGCCCACGTAGTCGGACAACCCGAGTAGTACCACGTCGCCGAGGTCCACACCGAAAGCACGGGCCATTGGTCCTCGTTGAGATCGCGGATCGCGCGTGCCGCCTCGATCAGCGACTCGGGCGCGTTCTGGCCAAGGCCCCGCCATTTCCACCACTGCCCCTCACGAAACGTCAACGCGCGGTCCTCGCTCGGCGGACGGAGCGTCGGCGTGCGGTAGCTGGGGATCAGGACAACGGTCACGGCGGCCCACACGAGCCCGATGCCGCTCGCGGCAAGCACCAGCACCCGGCCATGGCGCCGAGCACGGCCCAGCAGATCGCACAGGCCGATGCCCGTGCCGGCGGCCAGCACCGGAATCGCCGAGATGAAGTGGCGCGGGTCCACAGTCCGGATGTACACGGCCCCGAGCAGCAGCAGCCCCAGCGACATCAGCATCGGCGTGGTCGCGCCGAACCCGGCGATGCCGCCGTGGCGTCGCGCGACAAACAGGTGCCCGAGGCAAAACAGCGTCAGCGCAGCGCCGAGCCAGCCGTGTGCGGCCCACCACTCCCCGAGGATCTCCCTCGGCGTGCGGCCGAAGGTCTCCTTGAGCATCTTCTTGGCGTCAAACTCCTCTCGCTTCTTCGGGGCAGTTGCCGAAAGACCCCCGCCGGCAGGCTGGAGGTCGCCCGAGGGGTCGCGAGCCGAGGCGAGCTGCGGCGGCGGTGGCGGGTCTGCGCCGGCGCGGGCGAACAGTCGCAGCGGCCTCGGCACAAGCTCGGCCTCGACCGGCACGTAAATCGTCCTGAACCGCGCGAGCGGGCTCTGACACAGCGCGTACATGCCGACGGCGAACGCACCGAGAAAGACGGCCGCCAACACAGCCATGCCGATCGCGTGCCGCCACCGCCGCCTCACGAGCATCCAGGCACCGCTCAGCACCACGACCGGCGCGAGGATGTAGCCCGTCTGCTTGCTCAGCAGCGCCAGCGCGCACGCCGCCCCCGCGAGGAAGTAGAGCTTCCAATCGGTCTGGCTCAAGGCGATCGTGATCGCCACCGCGGCGAGCATGAACGTCAGCGCGGACAGAACCTCGACATAGAAGATCTGCGTGCACACGTGGACGACGCTGAACAGCAGCGTCACCGCGACGGCGATCCGGGCAGCCCCCGCGCTGACCCACGCGCGCAGAACCCAGTACAACGCGCCGAGCATGATGCCGCAGAGCACGACGTTGACGTACGGCAGCGCCGCCCGGCCGCCGGCGAGGTAGAACGGCGTCGCAAGCCAGTGGAACAGCGGGTGCGTGTTGTTCGGCACGCCCGAGTAGAGGTGGGTCAGCCTCACCGGCGAGTGGCCGGACTCGACGAGGTGTTCGACGATGTAGGTGTGGAGGCACTCGTCCGTGAAGAACCGCGCCCCGCCGACGATGCGCGCACTCTTGACAAGGAAGAACAGACAAACCGCCGCCAGGGCGACGTCGAGCCCGAGGCCCATCCAGCGCCGCGCCGGCGCCGGCAGCAGCTCGGCCGGCGCGCGCTCGGCGAGGTGGGCGCGCCGTGGCCGGGCGTGCTTCTTGCGTTTCTTTCTCTTCCGGCCCACGCAGTTACCTCGACGGGGACGGGCCACACCCTAGCACGCGCCCTGCCAACCGACCACCCCTTTTGCGCCT
>CAZCQN010000003.1:42445-52079 GCA_964500825.1 uncultured Verrucomicrobiota bacterium
GCGCGGGCGCGGAGCTGGCGCTGGTAGAGCTCCTCGAGGTAGGCGCCCAGCACGAGCGAGGCCATCCGGACCGTTTCCGAATCGGTGCGCGAGCAGATCACGCACGGCGCCGTCGTGCCCGGAATGGCCGTGGCGAGCAGCCGGGACGGCTCGGTCTGCGTGACGAACTTGTAGAAGATGTTGGCCGACTCGATGTCGGGGAAGATCAGGATGTTGGCCTCGCCCGCGACGGGGCCCGACGCGCCCTTCTCGGCGGCCACCACGGGGTCGAGCGCCAGGTCCAGCGACAGCGGCCCCTGGAACGCGGCGCCGGCGAGCGTCTCGTCGCGCTCGGCCTCGCTCGTGAAGTAGTCGGCGAGCTCCCGGGCCATCAGCGTCGAGGGGATCCGGGGGGTGGTGCGCTCGATGGCCGACAGGAACGCCACGCGCGGCTCGATGTCGAGGTAGCGCGCGAGCTTGAGCGCGCCACGCACCTCCTCGACCATCACGTCGAAGCTGTCGGTCTCGGTGTTGATAGCCGCGTCGGCGAACACGATGAGCCGGTCGTGACGCGGCAAGTAGGTAACGCAGCTCATGTTCAGCCGGCCGCCGCTCGAGAGGCCGTCTTCCTTGTCGACGATCGCCTTGATCAGCTCGCCGGTGTGGACGAGCCCCTTCATCAGCATGTTGGCTGCGCCCTCGCGCACGAGGCGGACCGCCGTGCGCGCAGGCGCGGCGTGCTCGTGTCCGTGCGCACGAGTCGGGGGCTCGACGATCGTGAAGCCGTACTTATCGAGGTCGATCTCAAGCGCTCGAGCCTCGGCCTCGATGGCCGCTTGCTCCCCAACGAGCAAGGCGCTCTTGATGACGCCCTCGTCGCGCGCGTCGCGCAGCGCCTCGAGCGATTCCCGATTCGGCACGCACAGGGCGATCGTCTTCGGGGCCTGCCTGATGACGCGTTTGGCGTGGTCGAGCAGGTCGCCCAGCCGGTCGACCGGCCGCGGCGTCCTGACCAGCGGCTTGGGCTCGTACGCGGCGGCGGCGACCTCGCCGCTCAGGCAGCGGTGCGTGCGCTCGACCATCGCGTACTGCTCGAGCGAGCCGGGATACACGTACACGGGCAGCTCGTCGAGCGGGCCGGCGCCGAGGCGCTCGGCGATCGCCTCGAGCAAGAGGCCGGACCGGGCGCCGCCGCCCGTGAACAGGATCGCCTCGAGCGGCCCGGCCACCGAGCCACCGCCGGCAGTTGCCATGGCCCCGACTGCCTTACTGATCTGATACGCGAGGGCGTTGACGGCCTCGGCCGCCTCGGCGTCGCCGTCGCGCACGCGCGCCTCGATCTTGCGCAGGTCGGCCGTCCCCGTGTACGAGCGCAGGCCGGCGTTCTTGGCGAACTCGCCGAACAGGATCTGCTCGCGCGTCGCGCCGCGTTCCCACAGGTAGATGGCGTAGTCGATCGCGTCGCCGAGCTGCGGGGTGCCTCGCTGCGGCGTGAACGGCGGCTCGCCCAGCAGCGCGTTGTTCACGTCGACGGCCCGGCCGCCTCGCAGCGCCACGACCGAAATGCCCCCGCCGAGATGGCACACCACCAGGTTCGTCTCGGCGAGCTGCTTGCCCAGGTGCGCGGCGAGCAGCCTCGCGGTGGCGAACACGTTGAGCGCGTGGAAGACGCTGCGGCGAACGAAGCCCTTCTTGCCGGCGTACTGCGCCAGCGGCACCATCTGATCGCTCGTGACCGGATCGAGCGTAAAGGCCGGTATCTTCAGCCCACTCTCGCTGATGATGCCGAGCGCGATCGGCACGCCGTAGTTGCACGGGTGTTCCATCTCGGCACTCTCAATGTCGCGCACCAGACGCCGATCGGGCTGCCACGAGTCCTCGCGCACCTCGTTGAGCCGGATCAGACCGCCGTCGGTCGGCAGCAGGAAGCCGCCCCGCACGCAGATGGCCAGCAGCGCGCCGAGCTCGGCGCCATGCTCGCCCAGGAAGCCGAGGACGAGCTCCTTTCGGTAGCGGATCCGGCCCCGCCGCGTCAGCTTGGGGTCGTCGTGGAACAGCTCGGCCTCGTGGAAGCGCAGTTGGCCATCGACGACCTGGCCCAGGCCAAGCTTCGACGAGAGCGAACCGGGATTTACCGCCAAGGTGTAGCCCGGCCCGGTGGCACCGAGGTCAAGCTCGGTCAGCTCCGCAACCGGCAGGTCGAACGTGAGCGTGATGAGACGGTCAGTCTGCGCCATTCGTTATCCCCCTGTGATGTACGCACAACTCGCCGTCCGCCACCCACATCAAGACCCACGTGAGAGCAGCAACGGCAAGACGCGGCGAAGCGTGCCCGGACAAGACAATGGACAAGCAAGACGGCGAGAGCCTTCGGCCCCCGGCGTTTACCCGGGGCGGCCAATTCAGAGACATCCCTAACCAAGACAGGGACAGAACCCCCTCAACCAAGTACCGCAAAGCACGAAAGGCCAGCGGCCCGAGAGCCCGGCAGACGCCTTATCCGAGCAATGCGCTGAACCAACCTATACACCGAGTCGCTCCGCCTGTGCAAGGCACCATTGCAGGACCGTGGGCGCATGGCGCTACGATTCACGGCCCGCAGGTCCCGGCGCCTTGAGCTTGCGGTACAGCGTCTTGCGGTCGACGCCCAGGATCTGAGCGGCCCGGACCTGGTTGCCGCCGGTGCGTTCGAGCACTTCGAGGATGTAGCGATCCTCGAGGCGGCGCAGCGTCATCGCCTCGTCGGCGCCCGCCTTGAACAGGCCGTCCTGCTTCCCCGTGACGGTGCCGGGCAGATCGCTCGGCTGGATGGTGTCGCCGGTGCTCAGGGCGACGGCGCGCTCGATCGCGTTCTCGAGCTCGCGCACGTTGCCCGGCCACTCGTAGCTCATGATCGCCTTGAACGCCTCGGGCGACATCGCCGGCGCGGGCCGGCCGTGCTCGGCGGCGAACCGCTCGAGGAAGTGCTGCACGAGCAGCGGGACGTCCTCGGGATGCTCAACGAGCGGCGGCACGTCGATGCTGATCACGTTGATGCGGAAGTACAGGTCCTCGCGGAACCGGCCTTCGCCAACGAGCGCATTCAGGTCGTGGTTCGTGGCGGCGATCAGCCGCACGTCCACCTCGACCGCCCGGGTTGCCCCGACCCGCCGCACCTGGCGCTCCTGCAGCGTGCGCAAGAGCTTGGCCTGCATCGCGCCGGGCAGCTCGCCGATCTCGTCGAGAAGCAGCGTCCCGCCGTCGGCCACCTCGAACAGGCCGGGCTTCGTGTCGGTGGCGCCCGTGAACGCGCCCTTGACGTGACCGAACAGCTCGCTCTCGAGCAGCATCTCGGGGATCGCCGCGCAGTTGATGGCAACGAACGGCTTGCCCTTGCGCGCGCTGTTGTAGTGGATGGCCTTGGCCACCAGCTCCTTGCCCGTGCCGCTGCGGCCCGTGATCAGCACGGTCGAGCGCACGCGGGCCACGCGCCGGATCAGCTCGAAGACGGTGTGCATCTGCTTCGACTTGCCGATGAGCCCGCCGAAACGGTAGCGCTGCTCGACCTCGCCGCGCAGGCTCTCGAGCTCGCGGTGCAGCGCGCGCTGCGCGAGCGCCTTGTCGAGCACGAGCAGGATCTCGTCCATCTTGAACGGCTTCGTGACGTAGTCGGCCGCGCCGCGCTTCATCGCCTCGACGGCCGAGTCGATGCTGCCAAACGCGGTCACGAGCACGACGATCGTTTCGGGCGCGCGCTCCTTGACGCGCTCGAGCAGCGTCATGCCGTCCATCGCCGGCATCCGGATGTCCGAGAGCACCACGTCGGCCGGATCGTCGTCGAGCAGGGCGAGTGCGGCGACGGCCGACGTGCGCGTCGAGACACGGTAGCCGTGCTCGCCGAGCACCTTGCGCAGCACCTCGAGCATCTGCGCGTCGTCGTCGATGGCGATCAGGTGCGCCTGCTTACTCATCGGCCCGCCTCCGCTCGAGCGGCAGGCGCACGGTGAACGTGGCGCCGTAGCCAGCGCGGCTCGAGACGCGGATGTCGCCGCCGTGGTCCTCGACGATGCGCTCGCTCACGGCGAGCCCGAGGCCCGTGCCCTCGCCGGCGCCCTTCGTCGAAAAGAACGGCTCGAAGATGAGCGGCCGGTGCTTCGGCGCGATCCCCACGCCGGTGTCCTTGAACGCGATCGCCAGCACCGGCTCGCGCCCCCCGCTCGAGGTGCGCCGGCGCGCGCGCCGGGTCGTCACCGTCAGCGTGCCGCCGGTGGGCATCGCGTGGGTGGCGTTGAGCCCGAGGTTGACGAACACCTGCTCGAGCTGGCCGCGGTCGGCCGGCAGAAGCGGCAGACGCTCGTCGAGCTCGAGCCGCAGCTCAACGCCGGCCTTCTCGGCCGGCCGGGCGAGCACGGCGGCGGTGTCGGTCACGAGCTGGTTGACGTCGAGCGGCTCGACGCGCAGCGGCTTCGGCCGCGCGAAGTCAAGCAACCGCCGGATCATGGCGGCGATCCGCTCGGTCTCGCCGATGATGCCCCGCAGCTCGGTGCGGCGCGCGCTCGTCTTGTCGAGGTGCATAAGCACGTACTCGGCGTTGCCGCTGATGATGTTGAGCGGGGTGCCGATCTCGTGCGCGATCCCGGCGGCGAGCTGACCGAGGCTCGCGAGCTTCTCGGCCTGTTGGACCTGGCGCTCGAGCTCGTGGCGCTTGATCTGCTCCTGCATCCGGACGAGCTGCTCGCTGCGGCGGCGCTGCTCGCGTAACTGCAGCGCCTGGAACCGCTCGGCGAAATCGGTCAGCAGCCGCTCCATCGCCCGCCCAACAACCCGGCACGCGCCCGACGTGCCGACCGAGCCGATGCCGTCGAGCCGCGTCACGAGCAGATCGCGGCACAAAAAGAGCGAGCGGATCACGTCGCCGATGCCGAACTCGTAGCGCAGCCGCATCTCGGCGAGCCGCGCCACGTAGCGCGCGCCTCGCGGGTAGCGGCCCGTCTCGATCAGGTGGGCGATCACGTCGAGGTTCGTCTCCATCGCCCGCACGAGCGCCGGCTCGGCCATCCGCCGGTACGCGGCCAGGCGAGCCCGGAGCACGCCAGCCCACTCGCGCGCGATCTTGCCCACGTGGCGGCGGATGTAGGCTGCGACCTCGGAACGCTGCATTGGCGGGGCCTCCTCCCCAAACTTAAACTGGGGCAATATACCCCATGAAATTAGGGACAGGCACTAATTTTGCGGAAAATTAGTGCCTGTCCCTAATTTCGCGCGGGCGGAAAAAACTCCGGGCGCCGAAGGAGGGGTCCACCCTCCTCCGGCGCCCGTGCCGTTTCCTACCTCCCAAAACGCGCCCGGTGGGCGCAAGAGCGGTGCCGGCACTTCTCTCGCACAACGCGAGCGGGCTACCGGCCGACCCATGTTATCTAAAGCCGGCGGTCGAGCTTGCTGCTGCGATCCAACTGCGAGCCGACAAATCTGAAGCCCGCCGCCGGGAATCCGTTGTCGATGCGCTCGCTAAACGACCTCCACAGGTATCGGCACTTTTTGCCGCCACTTGAGCGGAAAACGCACGAGTGAAGGGATGATGTTGCGGCAACAGGGCCGGCGGTTTCAGTCCGCGCCCGGAAAGAGGCGGAAGCTCTTGAGCTCGCCGTGCTTGAATGTGCGGTAGAACTCGTAGGCATCCTCATCGGTCGAGAGGTCGACCTGCTTGGCCCCGCTGCGCGAGAACGCCTCCTCGATGAGGCGGCGTCCGACGCCCTTGCGGCGATGATCGGGTGCGACGATAAGGACCGGCATGAAGGCTTGAATGGCGCCGTCGGTGAGCATATGGACGACGCCCGCGACGCCGTCCTCCTCGACGGCCACGAGAGCGATCGCGCCTGGCGCCGTGAGCGCGCGCCACGTCGTCTCCGGATCCTCGGCGTAGGCCAGCCACCCCTCGGCCTTGAATAGCTCCATAACGCCGGCAAGATGCCTACGCTCGATCGGCTCATACTGCATCGCGACAGTATCCTTCCCGTTCTTACCTCTGCGGCCTCTGTGATCTCTGCGGTGAGGCTTCCCTGTTCTACAGCGCGCTGATACGGGCGATGTAGGCGGCGTAGGCGGCGCGGATGTCGCCCATGGCGTCGGCGCCGAACTTCTCCAAAAAAACGTCGGCGAGGGCGAGGGCGACAGCGGCCTCGGCCACGACGCACGCGGCCGGCACGGCGGTGGTGTCGCTGCGCTCGTAGATGGCCTCGGCCGGTTTCTTCGACTGCATGTCGACCGACTTGAGCGGCTGGCGCAGCGTCGAGATCGGTTTCATGGCGGCGCGCAGCACGAGCGGCATGCCGTTCGTCATGCCGCCCTCGAGGCCGCCGGCGTGGTTCGTCGTCCGGGTGTACTTGAAACCCTTGCGCTTGGGGTCGCGGAGAATCTCGTCGTGCGCGGCCGACCCGGGCGCGAGCGCGAGCTTGAAGCCGTCGCCGATCTCGACGCCCTTGATCGCCTGGATCGACGTGACGGCCTGCGCGAGCCGTCCGTCGAGCCGGCGGTCGTATTGGGCGTAGCTACCGAGGCCGGGCGGCAGGCCGGTGGCGACCACCTCGAAGATGCCGCCGAGCGTATCGTTCTGCTCGATCGCCTTGTCGATCACGCCGATCATCTCGGCCTCCATCATCGGGTCGGCGCAGTTGATGCGCGACTCGGCCTTCAGCGCCTCAATCTCCCCAGAGGTCTTGCCCGTGACGTCGGCCGAGATACCACCGATGTTCACCACGTAGCTCATGACCTCGATGCCGAACGCCCTGAGCAGCAGTTGCGCGAGCGCCCCGGCGGCCACCTGCGACGCGGTGCCGCGCGCGCTCGAGCGCTCGAGGATGTCGCGGGCGTCGGTGCGGTCGTACTTGACCACGCCGGCCAGATCGGCGTGGCCGGGCCGCGGCCGTGTGATCGCCGGCTTCTCGCTGATCGAGAAGTCGGCGTTCTTGATGGTGAACGAGACCGGGCCGCTGATCGTCTCGCCGTTGCGCACGCCGGCGGTGAAGTGGACGCGGTCGGTCTCGATCTGCTGGCGCTCGCTGCGGCCGTAGCCGCTCTGGCGGCGGGCGAGCTGGGCGTTGATGAACGCCTCGTCGATCGCAAGGCCCGCGGGGAGGCCGTCGACGATCGTCGTCAGGCACTCGCCGTGCGATTCGCCGGCTGTCAGGTATCGCAGCATGGTGAAGAAACCTCGATCCCCCTGTGATCGCCCCATGATAGCAACGAGCCTTGGCGGCACAAGGAGAAAAGGGGGGGTCGCCTCCCGCCGCTCTTCGTGCTAAGTAAGTGTGAACTTCGGCGCCGCAGGCGCATCAAAGAGCAAGTTAGGCACGCGGAACGAGGAGACGATCGCCCCGTGGCACGGTTCGACTACCGACAGCTCGGGCCGCCCGAGACGCATGGGCTGCTGCACACACGGCCCGATGAGAGCGCGTTCCGCACGGCGACCGCCGGGCAGAAGCTCGTGCTGCTGGCGGCGATCGCCGCGTGCATCGCCTACGTCGTGCTGGCGGGCTTCAGCCCCGGCACGGTGGGCGTGCGCACCATCCGGCTGCTGGTCTTCATCAACTTCCTGTTCACGCTCTTCTACGTGGTCCACTCGCTCTACAAGCTGCTGCTCATCACGATGTCGGCCCGGGCGGCGCGCGAGATCGTCGTGAGCGAAGAAGAGGTCGCCGCGCTCGACGAAGCCGCACTCCCCGTCTACACGATCCTCGTGCCGCTCTATCGCGAGACCGAGTCGCTCCAAAAACTGGTCAAGGCGCTCGAGGAGCTCGACTACCCGGCCGAAAAACTCGACATCAAGCTCCTGCTCGAGGAGGACGACGACCTGACAGTCAACTTCGCCAGGACGCTCGAGCTGCCGCCGCAGTTCGAGACGATCATCGTGCCCGACTCGATGCCGAAGACGAAGCCGAAGGCGTGCAACCTCGGCCTGGCCCGCGCGCGCGGCGACTACCTGGTGATCTACGACGCCGAGGACCGGCCCGAGCCCGACCAGCTCAAGAAGGCCATCATCGGCTTCGCACGTGTTCCCTCCGACGTGATTTGCCTCCAGGCGAAGCTCAACTTCTACAACCGCAACCAGAACATCCTGACCCGGTGGTTCGCCACCGAGTACTCGACCTGGTTCGACCTGTACCTGCCGGGCCTGGGCGAGATCGGCTCGCCGATCCCGCTCGGCGGCACGTCGAACCATTTCAAGACGAGCGTGCTCCAGGAGCTTTCCGGGTGGGACCCGTACAACGTGACCGAGGACTGCGACCTCGGCATGCGCCTGTACCGGCGCCGGTACCGGACCGTGATGCTCGACTCGACCACGTGGGAGGAGGCGTGCAGCCACCTCGGCTACTGGATCCGGCAGCGGTCACGCTGGATCAAGGGCTACATCCAGACCTACCTGGTCCACATGCGCCGGCCGCTGCGGCTGCTGAAGCACCTGGGATTGAGGAACTTCGTCAACTTCCAGTTCGTGATCGGCGGCAACGTCCTGCCGTTTCTTCTGAACCCGATCTACTGGCTGCTCGCGGCGCTGTGGTTCGGCACCCGGCTGGAGCTGCTGACCGAGCTGTTCCCGACGTCGATCTTCGTGATGGGCGCCATCTGCCTGTTCGTCGGCAACTTCTCGTTCATCTACATCGGCATGATCGGCGCCTACAAACGGCAGTACCACGACCTGGTGAAATATGGCCTCATCATCCTGCCGTACTGGGTGCTGATGAGCATCGGCGCCTGGAAGGGCTTCCTGCAGCTCGTGCGCCGGCCCCACTTCTGGGAAAAGACCAAGCACGGCCTCCACCTGCGCACCGCCGGCGAGGAGGCCCCACCTCCGCAACCCGCCACCGAAGCGACCGGCTGAAAACGAGGAGAGCCCCGTTCCTTACTATCGCATCCCAGGAATACGTTCTTATAGCCTCTCACGCTGAGAGGATCTTCGAGGGCGCTTGCAAGGGCTGGACTCAGCGGAGCCCGTTTCAACGGGCTTGTTCCATTCCTGCATAGGCCAGCCCTTCAGGGCTGGTCGACGGCGACATCGTCTCCATTCCGGCAGCCCGTTTCAACGGGCTTTCGTACAGAGGGCTTAAGCCAAGACGGGAAGGACGTTGAAACGCCCTCATGGGATGTGGGTGCGCACCGCTGGACCAGCCCTCAAGGGCTGGCCTATGAAGGACGAGGGCGTTGAAACGCCCACGAGCTCACGTTGCACGGGACACTCTTGGCGCCTCGAGAAGGGCAACCTGTATTCCGGACCCTGATTCAAGAATAGGGGAAGCAGGTGCCTGTCCCTGTCTTCGTGAGAAACGCGGGCTAGCGCATCCGGGGAGAGGCTCCCCCTTCACGCCACTCGAAGTACGAGAAGCGGCCGTAGTAGCGGCGCTTGAAGGGATCGTGCAGGACGATGTGGAGGGTGCGGCCGACGAGACGTTCGGGCAGCGGGCCCGGGTCGTGCGGGCTCGCCGGGCTGTGGAACACAAGGGTGACCCGGTCGCCTGAGCTCAGGCGGCCGCCGGAGTCCGAGAGGACGCGCACGACACGGAAGCGGGCGCGGATGTTCGCACCGCCGGGCTTGTCCGCCTCGTCGAGGAGCCGCTGGAAGTCCTTGAGCGTCCGGGCGCCGCGGAGGCCGGGCACCAGCTCCGCCCGGTCCTGGTAGACG
>CAZCQN010000004.1:0-19673 GCA_964500825.1 uncultured Verrucomicrobiota bacterium
GGGGCTTACCCGCCTTCGCCAAGGCTTCGGCGGGCAGGCGCCCCGGGCTAGGCTCTGCCGGGCCTCCGGCCCTTGACCTGCACAAGTCGGGTCAAACGCCTTTTTCAGCACCCTGCTGGTGCTTCCGTTCTGTCTTGCCTTGCTCCTCAGCGCCGTCTCCACCCGAAGTGGCGATGCCACGGCCACCACGGCTTGCGCCACGGCCACCAGGGCCTGCGCCACGGCCCCCACGGCCGGCGCCGGCAGAACTCGTAGGCGCCGATGTCGTACCACGGCTTGTCGCCGCCGCCCGTGTTCGGGATCGTGCGCACGTCCCAGCGCCGCGCGCCGTTGATGTCGCGGTCGGGCGCCCCGTCGCTCGTCCCCGCATCGATGCACGGCGACCGGTACCGCAGCCGCAAGTCACCCCCCGCCGCATCCACAAACAACGGATCCGCGTCGATGTTGCTCGCATCCATGTCGAGCGTGCAGTCCTCCCCGACGTGCGCCTCCGCCGCTCCACCCTGCACATCGGAGTAGCGAAGCGTAACGACCGCCACCGTGGAGAACCATCCTTCCAAGCCGAGCTCATGGCCAAGCGGCGCCAGGTTCCCCCACAGGATTGAGTTCCTGATCGTTGCGTTGCCCTCCCGGTAACAATACATGCCGCCAGCGTATTGACTTGCTGAGTTGTCCGTGATCGTGCAGTTGGTGATCGTCGGGCTGCCCCGATTGCAGTGGATGCCGCCGCCATAGCTGGCTGAATTGCCTGTGATCGTGCAGTTGCTGATCGTCGGGCTGCCGAGGAAGCAGAGGCCGCCGCCGCGATTGGCCGAGTTGCCCGTGATCGTGGAGTTGGTGATCGTCGGGCTGCCGCGGGAGCAGTCGATGCCGCCGCCACTGCCCACAACTGAGTTGTCCGTGATTGTGCAGCCGGAGATCATCGGGCTGCCATCCCTGCAGTAGACGCCACCGCCACCTCTAGCCGAGTTACCTGTGATCGTGCAGTTGGTGATTGTCGGGCTGCCGTCCTCGCAGTAGATGCCGCCGCCCTCGTCATCTGCTGAGTTCTCCGTGATCGTGCAGTTGATGATCATCGGGCTGCCCCCTCTGGAGTAGATGCCGGCGCCATAGGCACCTTCCAGGCTCTCCACGATCGTGCAGTTGGTGATCGTGCAGTTGGTGATCGTGGGGCTGGTGCAGAGGCAGTCGATGCCGTGCAAGCTCGCATTTATGATTGTCAGGCCATCAATGACCGTGTTGGGTGGCTCGCCATGACGTACGAGGATGCCTCCCCCGTTCTCTTCGCAATCCATGGTGCATGCCTCGGGGCCATGCTCGCTCCGCAACGTGATCGTCTTGCCGCCCAAGTCAAGGTCGCGGTTGCCGTCGCCCGTGTAGGTCCCGTTAGCAACCAGGACTGTGTAACCGTAAGCGGTCACGGTGGCGTCGATGCCGGCCTGGATGGTCTTCTTGGGCCCGTGAATGCCGTCATGCCAGGGTGCCAAGCCATCCCAGTCATCGTCGCCCGTCGCGCCGTTGACGTAGTAGGTTTTCTGGGCGTTGTCCGGATGACGCGGATTCGTCCCGTCACGGAGCTCGCGGCCATCGCGTCGCCCGTCGTCATCGGTGTCAGGATCGAACGGATTCAGCGCGTGCTCATACTCGTGAATGTTCCTGACCCAATCACGGTCGGGATCGCGCCACGGCCGCGCGGCCGTCGGCGACCCGAAATGCGCCAGCTCCCACCAGTCCGGCATCCCGTCGCCGTCCGTGTCTACGAACTCGTCGGCGCCGATGTCAAACGTCCGCTCGCCATCGACGCCCACGCCCGGGACGTCGACCGGCCGCGTCTCTCCGTCAACATCGCTGCTCGGCCCGTCCGGGCAATAATCGATGCACGGCGAATCGGCCCGCAAGTGGCCGTCGGACCGCACCAATGGATCAACCTCGATGTTCGTCGCGTCGTAGTCCACCGTGCCGCCGTAAAACCCGTCAACGTATACCTCGGCCGCGCCGCCCTCGATATCGCAGTACCTGAAGACAGTGACAGTATCGTCTACCGCAATCTCATGACCGTACCCGGCCATGTTGCCCCAAACGATGCAATCCCTCATCGTTACGTCTGATCCGCCGTATGCGAGAAGCCCGCCGCCGCCGACTGCTGAGTTGCCCGTGATCGTGCAGTGAGCGATCGTCAAGCTGCTCCTCGAACCACAAAGCACACCCCCGCCGGCCGAGCCCGTCGAGTTGCTTATGATCGTGCAGTTGATGATCGTGGGGCTGCTAAACACGCAGTCGATGCCGCCACCGGAGTCCTCTGCCGAGTTGCCCGTGATCATGCAGTTGGTGATCGTCGGGCTGCCAAACCAGCAGTCGATGCCGCCACCAGAGTCCTCTGCCGAGTTGCCCGTGATCGTGCAGTTGGTGATCCTCGGGCTGCCGCCGGAGCAGTAGATACCGCCACCCCGGTCAGCCGAGTTGTCCGTGATCGTGCAGTCGGTGATTGTTGTGCTGCGACCGCAGCAGATGCCGCCACCGAAGTCCTCTGCCGAGTTGCCCGTGATCGTGCAGTTGCTGATCGTCGGGCTCCGGTCGCAGGAGATGCCACCGCCCAAATACGCTGAGTTAGCGCTGATCGTGCAGTTGGCGATCGTCGGGCTGCTCGACTCACAGAGGATCGCGCCGCCCCATGTGTCGGCGATGCAACCACCCTGAATCGTGAATCCGTCGAGAACCGAGGTACCTGTTTCCCCCAAGTGGAAGTAGAAGCCGCGGTGGGGGTCGGCTTCGGTGCCTTGGCAATCGATGATGCAGGTCTCGGCGCCGTTGGCGCTGCGGAGCCTGATCGCTTTGCCGCCGAAGTCGAGGTCGCGGTTGCCGTCGCCCGTATAGGTGCCGTCGGCGACGGTGACGGTGTCGCCGCCAGACGCAGCGTCGATGCCGGCCTGGATCGTGGCCTTCGGACCGTTGACGCCGTTCCACTCGGGCGCGAGGCCGTCGTACGAGTCGTGGCCGGTGGCGCCGTTGACGTAGTAGTCGGTCGCGAACCCGGACGAAGCGATCAGCAACGGGACACTAAGTGAGACAAGAAGAATGAAAGCGCGGCGGGACATGGCAGGGCCCTCCCTCGAACGGCCTGGATACGGGCAGGCCCCCCGCCTGGATGGCAATCGGTCGTGCGCACCCTCATGCACACACACTACTTATAGCACGAGACACCCGCCCGTGTCAAGGGGCGAACGGATTAGGAGCAGGATTCTTGGACAGGATTGACAGGATCGACAGGATCAGGAAGACATCATCTTGATCTCGTGATCCTGTAAATCCTGTAAATCCTGTCTACTTCTCCTCTCCGGCAGCGGGCTCGGCGCCAAGCAGGTTGAGGGCGAGGCTGCGGGCGGGGTTGGCGCGGTCGAAGAGGACGGCGATCGTGTCGCCTTCGGCGAAGTCAAAGGTGTCTGGCACAACGTACGTGCGAGAGGCCGACGTGCGTTCGCGGCCGCGGTCATCGGTGAAGCGGTAGCGGAGCTCGTAGAGGATGCGGCGCGGCGTTTTCGGGCTGGCCTTGACGCCGATCAGCTTGTTCCACTTGGCGCCGACGACGGTGCCGGTCGTCACTGTGCCCTGCTCGTAGAGCCGGCGCAGCCGCCCGAGCCGGACGATGCCGCTCGCCCAGATCGCGCCGCCGGCGACGATGAAGAACGCGGGCAGCAGGTACATCGTCACCGGGATCGCCGAGTAGTGGTGGCCCTTGATCCGGCTCCTCGTCGGGTCGTCGGGGAGGTACTCGACCGTCACCTCGCTGCCGACGGCCAGGCCATGCAGCTCGCGCGTGTACGAGCGGCCCTCGTACTCGACGCCGTCAGCCGCAGTGAAGGCGTAGTCCACGCGGTACGGGTTCCTCGAGCCGGCGCGTTTGATCGCCGTCACCGTGCCCGTCGCCGTCTCGTGATTGGCGCCGATGCGGGTGTCGATCGTCGGGTCGCCGAGCAGCAGGAACACGACGAGCATCACGACGCCGGTCGCCAGCCAGATCGCCCCAAAAACCCGCGGCAGCAGCACGTCGCGCCGCAGCTTTCTGACCATCCCCGGCGGCAACTGCCTCGGCGCCGGCGGAATCGTGGACTGGATTATCGGTTCCATGCGCCACGCCCCCGTTCGCGTTGCGGGCCGAGTCTACCCCATATCCGTGTCGGTGTGAAACACGTCTCACGCCGCAGAGCGCAGATAGAGACGGATCGCGTCGCGGACTCGGCGCCCCCTCGACGGGCTCCGGGCAAGCTTTGCGTGAGGAAAAGCGGGATGGTCGGGACGACTGGATTCGAACCAGCGACCTCTTGAACCCCATTCAAGCGCGCTACCAGACTGCGCCACGTCCCGACTGATGGAGTCCACGCTTTTCTACGGCGCGCACGTGGGCCGAGTCAAGCGAAATGGACCGCACCGGTGAACCTGAGCGATCCCTCCTGTGCCCAGCGCCCCGGATCGCGCGTCAGCGCTGTAGGGCGGGTCGCCCTCGGCCCGCCGAAGGTCCGCCGCTACCGCGGCGGCTGCCGGAGGCGCGATACGCCGGGGTGCTGACCACGTCTGTCACCGCTTCGCGGCTGCGGCGGGCCGAGGGCGACCCACCCTACAACACACAAGCAGACACGCCGGCCAAAGACCAACATGGCCACTCCTCGCGTCACTCGTCTATAGCGATAGACCGCACGCGGAGGCGGTCGATGTAGACGCCGCGCGGGCCGTCGTAGCCATCCGGCGCGAGTGAGACGAAGTCGAGCGCCGCGCGTCTGGCCCTTCGCGTCTCGAGCCCCGGCGGGATCTCGACGGTGATCGTGTGAAAGCCGTCCTCGGGCTCGATCGTCCGAAGAACCTGCCAGCCGACGATGACCTGGACACCATGCTCGATGCCCTGGCCCGAGACGCGCAGCTCAAGCTTGTAGCTGCACGACGGGTCATAGGGAATCCACATCACCGACCGGCGCCCCGTGAGCCATGCATACTGGTACCGGATCTCGTCGGGTGGCGTGCCGGGCGTTGGGTCGCCCCGCTCGCCGTCGGGGGCCTCGACAACCTTGATGCGCATGACGTTGCGCCGTTGGAAGCCTGCACCGGCGCAGAACCAGTCCGGTTCGAACTCCCACGTCAGGTCCACGTCGGCCGTATCGTCGGGCGCCTGCTCGAGCGGGACAAGCTCGTACACGAAGGCGTCAAGCTGCACGGGTTCGGTCGCTTTCGGCAGGCGGCCTCTCCTCTGCTCGAGCCGCTGCGCGCGGAACGTGTACACGCCGCCCTCGACCGGCACGCACGCCACCTCGCGAAAGACGTGCGGGCGGTCCTGATCGACGAAGTAAGCTGTGCGTCCCTCCGCGATCAGCTCCTCGGCGTAGGCGAGCGCGGCGTGGCACTTCTTCGGGTCGGGATCGCTCACGGCGTACGTTTCGAGGCCGTGGAGCATCCGCAGCGGCATCGCGAGCCAGTAGTGGTTGCAGATGGCGACGCCGTCGCGGTCGAGCTTCGCGGCCACCTCGTCGACGAACTCGACCGCGCCGGCGTGGTCGCGCGTCGTCACGAGCGCCCAGTTCCGCGCCATCGGCACGCCGACCAGGACGAGCGCCACCGCACCGCACGCGACCGGCCGCCAGCGCTTGAGCGGCGCGGTCATCATCGACAGCCCGTAGCCGGCGAACAGACACAGGATCGGGATCACGACCGGCACGAACCGCCGCGCACGCCACATGAAAAAGTCCTCGATGAGGGCCGACTTGACGTAGACGATTGTAACGATAAGCCCCACGACGAGGAGCGTGAGCTCGCCCGACGTCCGCGCCCGTCCCACGAGCAGACACACGCCCGCGAGGGCCAGCGCAAGCCCGACCGGCGTGAGAAACCAGCCGAGCGCGACGAAGTTCTGCTCGTCGGCGCTGCCCGTGCCAAGCATGGGCCTAACGAAGTACGCGAAGAACGCGCCGACGAGGATAAGCGTGATCAGCACGCCGCGCACGACGGGGCCGGTGACGAAGCGCCCTACTCGCTCGGGCCGGCGACGAAACGCAACGAACAGCACCACGGCAGCGACGACAAGAACGGCGCCCGCCGCGATGAGAAGCGCGAGATGCCGCATCACAAACGGCAGCCCCGGCCGGTACAGGAACGAGATGAAGAGCGAGTGCAGCACAACGTGCGCCACGGCCGCGGCGCCGCCCACGACGAGGATCCAGTCGCGCCGCTGCCACTGCCGCAGGGTGCGCGCGTACACGACGACGGCCAACGGCGGCACGAGCAGGAGCGTGTCGAACCGTGTCTGGAGCGCCATGTCGAGCGCCAGCGCCGATAGCACCGCTGCGACGATTGACCCCGTCTCGAAATAGAGCAGCAGCAGGTACAGCATCGTCAGGATGCAGAGCTGCGCCAGGATCTCGCTCGTCGGGAACCGCGCCTGCCACACCTGCGCGAGGTTCAGCGCGAGGAGTACTGCCGCGGCGAACGCTGCACCGCTCGGCAAGAACCGTCGAGACAGCGCGAACAGCACGAGGACCGAGAACAGGCCGAAGAGCGGCGCGGCGTACAGCATCGCCTTGTCACCGCCGCTCCGCCTGAACACCGCCAGCCACGTCGGGTAGAGGTGATGGAACTGCGGCGTGATCAACCCGCGTTTGTGGTCGGCGATCAGCATGCCGGGGAACCGCTGGTCGATGCCCTGGCGGCGATGGACGAATGCTCGCTGCGTTTCGGGCGGCAGCAAGGCGAACGCTTCGTCCTCGACCACAATGCCGCCGGTGCGCTCGATCGAGGCGCCCGTGTTCACGTACACCGACGGGTCCCACCCGCCCAGCACGTACTCGTGCGGCCGGAAGTACAGAACCCCCGCCACGACAACAAGAGCGGCCAGGAACGCATACTGGATGGGCCAACCCCTCGGCCGCTCAAGCCCGATCCGCGCCGGCCGCACGGCGAGCCACATGCCGAGGGCCGCCGCGAGGGCGACGATCACCAACAACGTGAGCTTGAACACGCCGAGTTCGGCCAGCACGATGCCGACGAGCGAAACCACAGGCACAGAGAGGGCCGGCACCAGGGCGATGACATCGACGAGATGGAAGCGCATCGTCGTCCGCCTGCCCGACAGCCACGCCAGCGCGGCGCCCCCAGGCACAACGAGCAGCACGGCAAGTCCCACGAGGCCAACACAGGCAACCACGCCGATCCCCTCGATCAGGTTCCCGCGCACTGTAGCTCGCCCACCCCGGCCGCGCAACGGCCCAGAGAATCCGGTTTCCTCTTGAGACCCAGCGCTGCTCACGGTACCCTCGGTCGTCGTGACGGTGGAGGAGACGCGACGCGTGCGTACCGATGCCGAGTCGCTCAAGGCGACGTATCTTAAACACACCGACTACCACCGCTTCCCGGGCGGCCTGAAGAAGCTCGAGTTCATCGTCGAGATTCTTTGTGGTCTTGGCCGTGAGCCCGGTGAAGTGCGTGTCCTCGACGTCGGGTGCGGCAACGGCAGTCTCTCGCTGCCGATCGCGTCGCTCGGCTACCGAGTCCTCGGTGTCGATGTCGATCCCGGCTCGATCGAGCACGCGCGGCAAGTCAACCCGTTCCCGAACGCGCGGTTCGAGCTCGTGAACGGCGACCGCCTGGATTTGTCCGAGCGATTCGACCTCGTCGTGTGCTCCGAGGTGCTCGAGCACCAGCACAACCCGATGCCGCTCATCCGCGCGATCGCCGGCGCGATGGAGCCGGACGGCCTCGCCATCATCACGGTCCCGAACGGTCAAGGCTTCCGCGAGCTGATGGGCCGCGTCGAGAACTTTATGAAGGACACGCTCGGCCTGGGTCGCGCGCTAAAGCAGCTCAGAAAGCTGGCCAGTATGCCGGATGCCGATGAGAAATGCGTCATGCACACGTCGAACATCGAGGAGGCCGGCACCGGCCACGTCCAGGCGTTCAGTCTGCCCGGCTTGAGGAAGCGGCTCGCGCGCGGTGGCCTCGACGTGATCCGCGTCGTCAAATCGTTCCTCATCTTCAGCGTCTTCGCGGGCAACCGGGGCAACAACTGGAAGTCCCTCGACCGCTTCGACAGCCGCCTCGCCGACGCGCTCCCCGCGTCGCTGGCCAGCGGCTGGTATGTGCTCTGCAGGAAGGGGCCAACAGCATGATCGTGATAGGATGTGTCGCCCCTTCGGGGCTTGGCTGTATTGGGTTGGGCGTGGCCTAACCTGGCCCTCACGGACCAGGCTAGGTTCCGCCGCACCTTCGGTGCTGGTGTTCGGCCAAGACAGAGCTGATGAGCAATACGCGTCGCCAGTGCGCACGCACAGGAGAAGCAAGAACACAGATCAGACAGGACAAAGGATCTTCGACGCACAACGTCGAACGCAGCAAGGACTCTGAGGGCCGAAGGCCCGACGGAACCTACGCGCATGCACACGAGAAGCAAGAACACCGAGGAGATAAGACAAAGGATCTTCGACGCACAACGTCGAACGCAGCAAGGACTCTGAGGACCGAAGGCCCGACGGAACCTAGCCCGGGGCCTCAGCCCCGGGAACACGACACAAGTCCAAACAACATGAGCGCCGAAGGCCCGCCAGAGGCGGGTCGGTGCGACAGAGGCAGGGAGGCGCGACACAACACATCGGCGCAGTCGTCCAGCCTTCTGATCGGCAACCAGGACGCCCACGCAACGATCATGACAGCGGAGAGAACTCGCATGCGGTGTTTCGTCAGCGGTGGAACCGGGTTCACGGGCGCGGCACTCGTCAAGCGCCTCGTCGAGAAAGGGCACGAGGTCCGCGTGCTCGACAACCAGGAGGGCCTCTTCTTCGACGAGCTCAAGCAGCTCGGCGCGCAGATCACGCTCGGCAGCGTCACCGACGGCCCGCTCGTCGACACACTAACCGAGGGCTGCGACCGCGTCTATCACCTCGCCGCCGCGTTCCGCAAGGTCAACCTCGGCAAGCCCGTCTACTGGGACGTCAACGTGAACGGCACGCGCCGCATGCTCGAGGCGGCCGAGCGCCACCGCGTGCCGCGTTTCGTCTACTGCTCGACGTGCGGCGTCCACGGCAACGTCGAGCACCCGCCCGGCGACGAGACCGCGCCGATCGCCCCGGCCGACTACTACCAGTACACGAAGTGGGAGGGCGAGGTCGTCGCGCGCGAGTTCCTCGACCGGGGGATGTGGATCTCGATCTTGCGGCCCGCGGCCATCTACGGCCCGGGCGACCCCGAGCGGTTCTTCATGATCTACAGGCGCGTCGCGAAGGGGCGGTTCGTTTTCCTCGGTGACGGCTCGACGACGTACCACCCGCTCTACATCGACAACCTGATCGACGCGTTCGAACTGGCCTCCGAAGTGGATACGGCGAAGGGCCAGGCCTACCTCATCGCCGACGAGGAGTTCGTGCCGATCAAGACGCTCGTGCTCGGAATCGCCAAGGCGCTCGGCATCGAGCTCAAGGTCATCCACCTGCCGTTCTGGCCCGTGTACGCCGCGGCCGTCGTGTGCGAGACGATCTACAAGCCGCTGCCGTGGGAGCCGCCGCTGTTTCGGCGTCGCGTCGACTGGTTCAGGCAGAACCGCGCGTTCGACATCTCAAAGGCCAAGCGCGATCTCGGCTACGCGCCCCGCATCGACCTGCCGACGGGGCTCAAACGGACGGCCGACTGGTACCGCGAGATGCGGTATCTTGCGTGAACGACAAGTCACCATGTCGGCCAGCCGCCGCGACGACGCGAAGCAGCGGCGCAGAAATCGCTTGCCTCCGCCGCGACATTCTGGCAGCGTTCCCGCGAAAGCAGACGCCTCGCAGGACGAGGGGCCAGGCTGCCTGCAAGCACAGCACAGGACCAAGCTGGGGGGACACCTCGATGTGTTGGGTCAGCCCGATGGTGCGTGTCACAGCGTTGATCACCGTACTTGCCCTCACCGCGCTCGGCGCGACCGGCGGCTGTGGCGGCGGCGATGGCGACAGTGGAGGCGGCGGCGAGCCCGTCTACATCGTCGGCAACTGGTCGGGCCAGATGACGCACCGTGTAATTGACAACAACGCGCACACCGACAAGACGTTCACGTACACGATCGTCTTCTACATCCTGTCCCAGGACGGAAACAACGTTTCCGGCAAGATGCAGCTTCGCGACCCCAGCCACGTCGGCGACCTGTATGGCACGATGAGCGGCAATCGCTTCAAGGGCGTCCGAACCGGCATGCACACCGTGCAGATCGAGTTCACGGTCAACGGCAACACCCTGACGGGAACGTTCCGGTTCGAGGGCGCCGGCCTCGACGAGACCGGCACCTACACCTGCACGAAGCAGTGAGCCACCCGGCCCGCGCCGCCAGGGGCACCGCTGCATCGGCCGCGAAGCTATCCCCGCACAAACGGTCCGCATGACGCGCACACCCAACACAACCAGCACCGACCCGGACACGGCGGCGTGGCGAGTGTGGCTCGTCAGGCACCAGGCGCTCGTCGTGGCCGTGCTGCTCGTCGCGTTCTTCCTTCAGGCCGCGCTTGCCACTCGCCTCATGTCGACGACCGTCGACGAGTTCGCCCACTTGCCGGCCGGTTACATTTACTGGGACAACGGCGACTTCTCCGTCTACCGGCGCAACCCGCCGCTGATCAAGATGTGGGCCGTGCTGCCGCTGTTCCGGAGCTCGCTCGACAAGGAGTTCACGGACTACTCGAACTTGTGGAGCGCCGGCTACGCGTTCATGCTCCGCAACCAGTCGATGTACCACATGCTCTACGTGCGCTGCCGCCTGATGATCGTCGTGCTCGCGACGGCGCTCGGCGCTCTCGTGTTCCGCTGGAGTCGCGAGCTGTTCGGCGTTGCGGGCGGCGTGCTCTCGCTCGCCATCTACGCCTTGAGCCCGAACATCATCGGCCACGCGGGGCTCGTCACCAGCGACGTCGCCGCGGCCGGCATGTACGCGCTCGCCTGTTACGCGCTCTACAAGCTCGACGAGCGGTGGTCGGCGTGGCGGCTCGCGTTCGTCGGGCTCGCGTTCGGTCTGGCGGCGATCACCAAGTTCTCGTGCCTGCCCCTGTTGCCGCTCGCGCCGCTCGTGCTGGTTCTCGCGGCGCTCGTTCCGCGACGCGACGCTTCGCCGTCCAGGCCGCCGTGGAAACAGACGCTCGGCCGGGCCAGCGCAACGCTCGGCGTCATCGCCGTCGGCTGCCTCGTCATCGTCAATGCCGGCTACGGGTTCAGCCACAGTTTCAAGCCGTGGTCGTCATATCGCGACGAGGTCGAGCCGTTCGCCACGCTCGGCTCGTCGTGGATCGCCCAGACGCCCGCGCCGTTCCCCGAGCAGTTCCTGCGCGGCCTCTCCGAGCAGAAGCGCGCGTCGGCCGAGCCGCAGTTCACGTACCTGCACGGCGCCATCACGCAGGAAGCGTCGTGGTACTACCCCGCCGTGGTGTTCCTGCTCAAGACGCCGCTGCCGACGCTCGCCCTCGTCGGCCTCGCTCTTTACGCCGGGCTGCGGCGCTCCCACGCCGGCTTCCGGCGCCTGGACCGGCGCGTGCTCGTGTTCGTCGCCATGCCGGCGATCTTCTTCGTCGTGTTGTTGTCGACGAAGCTGCTGCGGCTACGCTGGCAGCTCCCAATCTTCCCGCTCATGTTCGTCGCGTGCGGCGCGCTCGTGCGCGACAACGCCCCGAGGACGATGCGCCGTCCTGCGTGGCTCCTTGGCGTCGCGGCGCTCGTCGTGTGGCTGGCCGTCGAATCGGCGATCACCTTCCCCCACTACATCGCCTACTTCAACGAGATCACGCGCGGACACGGCGAACGTTTCTTGGTCGATTCGAACTGCGACTGGAGCCAGGACCACCTGACGCTGCGCCGCTTCATGCGCCGCTCCGGCATCGAGCGCGTCCACTTGGCGACGCTCGGACGAGTCGACCCGAAGTTCTACGGCGTCCAGTACGAGACCCTGCGCCCCAACGAGCCCGTCGCCGGCGACGTCGTGATCAGCGTCGCCCTGCTCGCCGGCAACCCGTACTGGACGCCCGACAACGGCCGCACGGCCATCCAATTGCCGCCCGACGGGTACGCCTGGCTGCGCGAGCATAAACCCGTACGCCGCATCGGCGGCTCGCTGTACTATTTCCGCATCGAGCCGAGCGACGCCGGTGAGGGCACTGCCGAGGACAAACACGCAAATGACTGAGCGGCCGAACAGACGCGCCGGCGCGCTGGTCGCCGTGGCGCTTGTTCTCCTCGGGCTGGCGCTCGGCCTATTCATGAGTTGGCCGCTGCCGAAGCACCTCACGACCGGCGTGCCCTACACGATGGCCGCGCCGCGCGACGAGCGCGTCGTCGGGATGGTCCACGGCGACCACCTCCAATACATGTACCACCTCGGCCAGCTCCGGCTCGCGGCCGAGGGGCATGCGCCGTGGCTGCGCAACACGTACGAGTTCCACTGCGACCACGGTTTCACCGAGGTCTACGTCTACTTCCCGACGGCGCTCCTGTACTGGCCGCTTTCCTACGTGAGCGAGGCGTTCGCGTTCAACGTAATCATCCTGCTGTCGTTCGTCGGCGCGACGATCGCCGGCTACGGCCTCGCGCGCGCGTGGGGTGCGGGTCGCGGCGGCGCGTTCTGCGCGGGCGTCGTCGTGGCGCTGTTTCCCGCGCGGCTCGCGTCGCTCTACGGCGGCCATCCGGCCGGCTCGGCCTTCTTCCTTTTCCCGATGGCGTGGTGGGGACTCGAGAAGAACTGGCAAACGCGGCGCGCGGGCTGGGGCTGGCTTGCAGCCGTCTCTCTCATCCTGCTCGCGCGCCTCGACCCGCATTACCTGTTCTACTTCGCGCTCCTGCTGCCGTTCTGGGCGTTCTGGAAGCTCGCCGAGGCCGGCACGTTCGCCAAACGCGAGCCCGAGACAACGTTTCTTGGGCCGTCACGCGGGCAAGCGTTTCTCGGCGCGATTCCGGCCGTCGTCGCCGCGCTCATCATCGCCGGATGCGTCCACTACAACCAGATCCGCGCGCACGTGATCGACGGCTTCGGAGCCGAGATCATCGCGCTCGCCGTGTTCTTCGTGCTCGTCGTGCTCGCGATGCGCTGGCTCATCGCGCGCGCCGTCGATTGGCTCGGCGTCACGGACACGTCGCTGCGCCGCCTGTGGCTCGTCGTGCCCTGGTTGGCTCTCTGGCTGCTCGCGTTCTACTTCGCCATCGCTTCAACCGAGAAGCCGATCCGCCTCGTGCGCGCGTGTATCGGCATGTTCGTCCTGGCTCACGTCGCTTTTCTCGTCGTGGCCGCCCACAAGAAGCTCCTGCGGCCCGGCAAGCTCAAGTTGCCGTGGCGTGCAATCGCCGGACTGTGGCCCGTCTTCATCGGTCTCGCGGTCGCCGTCGCCTACGCGATGTATCTCAAGACCGCCGTCTTCGACGTGAGCGGCGTGCGCGGCGGCCGCACACTCCACGAGGTCCGCCTCTTCTCCGTGCCGTTCAGCCAGCTCTTCGACCGGACCGCCGGCAACCCGGCGTTCATCGGGTGGTTCTTCCCTGTCAACCTCATCATCTTCTCCGGCATGGGACTCGCTCTTGGTCCATGGCTGCGTGCCGACCGCGCCGCCAGGTCGCGTCTTCTCATCGCCCTCGTCCTCTATCTGCTCGGCATCGTGCTCACGTGCGGCCCGCTGCTCAGCGCGTACTTCCCGCTCTACGAGGTGCTGTACCGCCTCGTGCCATTCTTCAACTTCACGCGCGCCACGCTGAAGTTCGCCATCATCACCGCGACGTTCGGCGCGATCGCCGTCGCGCTCCTCGCAACGCATTTTGCCGCCTTCTCAGATGTTCTCCGGCCGTCTCATCGACGAGTATGGTCGCGATTTGCTTTGAGCTGGCTCATAGCCGTGTTCTTCGCAGGCCACGTCCTCATCGATGGTTGTAGGGTCGCGGATACGGGCATCAGCATCCTGCCCGACGAGAGCCCCGTCTACACCCACGTCGCCGAGTATTCGCAAGGTGCGCCGCTGCTCGAGATACCGATCTGGCCCGGCGACAGCGCGCACTCGGCCGTCTACCAGTACTGGACGCTCCGGACAAACGTGCCGACGGTCAACGGCTACTCGCCGACCGTGCCCGCCGGCTACATCGAGCACGTCTCCTGGCCCCTCTACGACATCAACTACGGCCGGTTCGGCCCGCGCGAAGCCGCGGTCTGCAAAGAGCTCGGCGTGCGCCTAATCAACTTCCACGAGGAGGTCTTCCCGCGGAAGATCGCCGAGTTCCCGCCGACGCAGTCGCTCAAGATGCTGCGCCTCAACCCGAACGTGCGCCTCCTCGCCGAGGACGGCCCGATGCACTTATTCGAGATCCTCGACCAGCCCGCGCGCGAGATCGAGCCGGAGCAACTGCCGTTCCTCTCGCGCTACGTTCCGATCGACCACCTCAGGAAGCACGTCGGGCACGAGATCGCCGACGACGACGCGCTCGACGGCCGGGCGTGGGCGTCCGACGGCCGCGCCGATCAGCTTTTCTACGGCCCGTTCGCCGTCCTGCCGACGGGTGACTACGTTGCCATCTTCCGCATCAAGGCGCACGCCGACAAGCCCACCGACGAAATCGGCACGCTCGACGTCTACGTCAAACGCGACAAGACGCCGGCGCCCAAGGAGCCGCTCGCCGCCCGCACGCTGAGTGGCGCGCGATGGAAGGAGTCGAACGGCTACCAGTTCGTCGAGATCCCCTTCCGGCTCGACGGCACACAGGTCGTCGAGACGCGCGGCTGGTTCGCCGGCACGCCCGGCGCGTCGCTCGCCCTCGACTACGTCTTCATCCAGAGCAAGCCGACGGGCGACACGATCCGCCTTGAAGCCGAGGAGTTCTTCCATTCACCGGCCGAGCTCGTCGAGGATCCGGCCGCCTCGCAAGGCCTGTCGCTGCAGTTCCCGGCACCCGAAGCACCGATCGGCACGGCGATCGAGGACCGCTTCCTGCTCCTGGACCCAGGCGTCTACGACCTCAGACCACGCGGCAGCGGCGGCACTGCAGAAGTCCGACGCGTAACAGCGGGCGGTTCTATGAAGGCCGCTCGCTCGTTCATGCCACGGTACGAGGGTGAACACGCCCCAGCCAGCGATGTAACGCGCTTCGAGGTGCTGGAGCGAGGCGTCTACACCGTGGGTGTGTACGGGCGGCCCGACTGCCTGGACTACATCGAGATCGCGCCCGCGGACTCGCCAGAAGAGGGAGCGACCTCCACAACGCCCACCTCGACGGCACGGTCCCGCTTCGGCAAGTGACTCCGCGGCTTGAGCCGCCTGCGCTGATCGCCCCACTGCAATGCGCCGAGCCGAATCACCATCCGGCGGGCCTCGCAGCCGGCCGGCACGTCGAACGTGTGCTCGTCGAGCACAAGGCAGAGCGGCACCGGTGAGCCCGGCATCACGGGAAACGTCACGTTGTGGTCGGCCTGGAACCGAATCGCGCCCGTGCGGCCGGCGTCCGCGTCGAGGAAATGGACGAACACGGGAAGGTAATCGTACGGCATTTCGCCTTCGAGCGCCCAGACGAGCCGAAGCGTCGCGCGCTCACCCGGCACAAGGGTCTTGGGAATGAGCGTGTAGCCGACGAGCCGAATGCTCCGGTGGAACGAGCACGGCGTGTCATGCTCGGGCGTCAGGAGCTCCAGCATGGCCGCCGCTTTCTCGTCGTTGCGCGCGGCAAGCGTCTTGAGATTCGCCCGAATGCCGGGAAACGTCTCGAAGGCGCGTTCGAAGCAGCGAATCGCCTCGTCGCGACGGCCTGCGCGCTCGAGGCGCTTGCCGTGCGCTTGGTACCAGGCTGCCGTCGCCGCGCTCGCTGTCCGCACGAGGGTGAAGCCGTTCCACTTCAACCCGGGAAACTCCCGCCACGACGACGGCGCCTGCTCGATCACAAGCGCCGTGTAGTGCGGGAACGTAATCGGGACGACGGTCACCTCGTCAAGCGTCTCGCGGCGCAGCAGAGCGCGGCACTGATCGACGTGCCCGTTCTCGACGGTGACGGCGACACCTTCCCGCACGGGCAAGACGCGCGAGACATGCGACGCCCGGCACTGCCACTCGTAGTGGGGCAACACGTCGGGCCGCGGCCCAGGCTGTAGCTCGATCTTGCGGCTCAGCCATTCGTCGCACACGGCCAACCCAACGCCCCGCTCCCCAAGCGCCCGCGCGATCTCGGCCGCCTCCTGCTCGTCGGGCAGACCGGCTCCGGCCGCCGTATAGAAATACGCCTCTTGGAGCCGCCATCCCTCCAACCGGGGCGCCGCGGGGCGCAGGCCGTCAAGCTTCAGATAGCGCACCGGCCTGGCAGGAAAGCGGCACTCCATCGGCATGCCGTGGCCGCGATAGTAGAAACGGTTTCCATAAACGCAGGCGAACGCCGCGCGCGCCTCGACAGTCTGAAGGTCAAACCATTCAGACCCGCTCACCGAGCCCGAGAGCCTGTAGCCGCCCGGGCAGTCCCACTCGTGCGGCGCCACGAACCGCACGCCGCACAACGGCACCTCCTGCCCCAAATCGACCAACAAAGCGGTCTCGGCATCGAAACGGTCGCCGACCATCGTCTCCTCGTTCTGGTCGATGAGGCCGCAGGCGTCTCTGACCGCTCGCGACGGCGCAACAGCCACAACCGCTTCGGCGTCAACCAACCGAAGCCGCTCCGCCGGCAGCACAAGGCCATAGAACACCACCTCGCCGGCGCCTGTGAACGTCTTGAAGTCGCTGACGCCGACGCACCGGAGCGTGCTCGCAAACTGCTGCGCCTTGGCAAACCCGGTGCAGTCATCGGCCGCTGCGCCGACAGCATACGGATAATAGCGCTCCTGAAAGGTGCGCGCAAACACGACGCGCTCGCGCGCCACGAACGTGAGCGTCTGCCCCTCGAGGCTGTCAATCATGACGTGGTGCAGGCCTGCCGCCTCGGCACGTCTCACGAGCGCCTGCATCTCGGCCATGCGGCGCTTGCCCACCCCGGCGTGCCGGCCATGGCCCGCCCCAACATCGGCGCAGATGTCGCCGCCGATCACGATGAGCGCCAGACCGGCCGTTGCCGCCGTGACCCACCGGCGCCGAAACACCAACGGAAAGGCGAAGACGGCGGTCACACCAAGGTAGAACGGCACGAAATAGCGCGACGCCTTCGTGGCTGCCATCGGGCTCGGAAGAAACAGCAGCGCGGCACTCAACACGAACAGGACCGGCACAAGCGCGGCGCGAAGCAACCAGCGATCGCCCCTGGCAATTGCCGTGATGAGCCCGAACACGAAGCCAACGACAAACACCACGGCCGGCACGGCGTACGCCACCGTGAGCAGCCACCGCACGAGGCCCCGCTCGCTCACGCCCTTCAAGAGCATATCAGCTACATAGAAGTCACGCACCAACTCGAGGTTGAATCCGATCAACGAGACCTTGGGCAACCGGTAACCATAAACCGCCTCCGACCCGTGCTGCCACAGGGTCAGCAGCACAGGCGACGACGCCACAAGCAGCGCGAGAAACGCAGCCGCAAGCTTCACGATCAATGCGCGCCTCAAGCGCGAACGGACGACGTGTGCCACCAACAGCCCGGCGCCGACGAGCAAGTACACCACCGAGAGCGGATTGGTCCAGATCGCCAGGCCGGCCAGCGCTGCCATCCCGAGCAGGCATCCCCACTCGGCCCCCGGCGTCAGATCACGGTCGTTGAGCCGCACGCCCAGGTAGAGCACGAGCGTGCCGAACGCGAACGTCGGTGGGTAGAACACCATCGGCACCACCGAATACCACATCACCGTGTACGGCGCGAAGGCCACCAGCGCCGCTGCAATCACACCGGCCCATCGCCCGACGAGACGGCCGAACAGCAGGTAGCTCGCGTACACCCACAGCAGCGTGAACAGCGTCATGGCGAAGCACAGCGACTCGGGTGAGACACCAAAGAGCGCGAACATGGCAGCGCCAACGCAGTTGCCGATCGTGCCAACCTTGAACGAGCCGTAGGAATAAAACGGAAGCTCGCGCCCCTGCAGGACGTGCCACGACACGAGTGCCGCCGTGCCGTGGTCGCCCTTGAAGCAATAGGCGTTGTACGTGAAATCGACGCGAATGGCGACCGCGCCCAGCAAGACGACGACCAACGCGAGCCTCGGCACAAGCCGCGCCATCTCCGCCTCCCTCTCCCCAATGGGCTGCCGCGCCCACCGGCGGGCAGCCTCCTCACATATCGCGAACGTACTCGACACAAGCGGTCAACCCGCGGACTGACCCCACAGCCCACCAGGCCCCCGCCCGGTCACGTGAATAGATTATACTTGAGAATGTACCACAGCGCCTTCAGGCCGTCGCGCCACGTGACTTTCTTGCCTTGCGAAAACGTCCGGCCCGCGTATGAGATGCCCACTTCGTAGACGCGCGCGCCGAGCCGGGCGATCTTCGCCGTCACCTCCGGCTCGAACCCGAACCGGTTCTCCTTGATCGCGATCCGCCGAAACACGTCGGCACGAAACACCTTGTAGCAGGTCTCCATGTCGGTCAGGTTCAGGTTCGAGAACATGTTCGACAGCAGCGTCAGCCCCTTGTTCGCCACCATGTGCCAGAAATACATGACGCGATGCGCCTCGGAGCCGACGAACCGCGAGCCGTACACGACGTCGGCCCGGCCGTCCACGATCGGCGCGAGCAGCTTCGGGTAGTCGGCCGGATCGTACTCAAGGTCGGCGTCCTGGATCATCACCACGTCGCCCGTGACGTGCTGCTGGGCCGTGCGGATGGCCGCGCCCTTGCCCCGGTTCCTGTCGTGCAGCAAGACCCGAACGTTGTCCGTGCCGTCGTGCTTCGCCAGCACATCGCGCGTCCCGTCGGTCGAGGCGTCATCGACGACGATGACCTCCTTTGCCTGATCGACCGGCGCGGCCTTGACGCGCCCCAGCAGCACGTCAAGACTGTCGCGCTCGTTATACACGGGAATGATAATCGATAGCTTCATACGATCCCTTCCTTGCCTCTCGGTGTCAACGCGCCGTTCGTGCCGGCTACATGCCCCGGAACAGGCGACGCACGTACTTCTTCGCACGCGAGAAGATCGCGACGAGGCCGACGCCGAGCCGGCTGTACAGCAGCCAGTACGCCAGCGCCCGAAGCGTGCTGCGCTTCCAGAACACACGGAAGCAGAACAACCGGTACGCGCGGTCCACCGCCTTGGCCGGGAAACCCGGCAGCTTGAGGTAGCACGTCCGATACGCGATGTAGCGGTCGGGCACCGTGCCGTCGGCCGGCGCGTACCCCTCGCGCACGCACACGTCGTAGAGCTCCGTCCCCGGATGCGGCCAGAACACGCTGCAGTTCGTCACGTCCGGCTCGAGCTGCTGGTTGAGCCGCACCGTCTCCATGTGTTTCTCGGGCGTCTCGCCCGGCAGGCCGACCATGTTGAGCGTTTTGACCTGCAGCCCCGCGCGTTTCGCACACGCGATCGCCTCGATGATCTGCGCGTTCGACATCGGCCGCTGAAGCACCTGCCGGCGCAGCACCTCGTTGCCCACCTCGACGCCGAAATCGACCCGCCGCGCACCCGCCTGCTTGAGGAGCTGCATCGTCTCGTCGTTGGTCACCTCGACCCGGCCGCAGCAGATGAACGGCACGCCGACCTCCTTCGGGTACCGCTCGGCGAACTCGCGCAGCCGCCGGCGGTCGAGCATGAAG
>CAZCQN010000004.1:19773-49177 GCA_964500825.1 uncultured Verrucomicrobiota bacterium
CGCTCGGCGAACTCGCGCAGCCGCCGGCGGTCGAGCATGAAGATGTCGTCGTCGAAAAACACCTCGTCAAACCGGAACCGCTCTTTGAGCATCCGCAGCTCATCGAGCACATTGTCGACCGACCGGAACCGCACGTACCGCCCCGGCTGTGCCGCGGCTAGGATATGGTTCGCGCAATACGAGCACTTGTACGGGCAGCCGCGCGACGCGATCACGCGGATCTGGCCGAGCCCGTAGCGCTCGATGCTCCGCTGCGTGTCGAACAGATCCCAGTCCTCGAGCGGCAGCGCGTCGAGCTCGGCGATGAACGGCCGAGGCGGCGTGGTCACGATCTCGCCGTCGCGCTTGACGCGCAGGCCGGCGACCGTCGTCGGGTCCGCGCCCGACTCGAGCGCCGCCGCCAGCTCGAGCATCGTGTACTCGCCCTCGCCGATGCAGACCGCGTCGAGCCGCTCGACCTGTTCGAGCCACTGCGGAAAGCACGTCGCGTGCGGACCGCCCACAATCGTGAACGCGCCGCCGCGCGGCACCGCATCGATGAGCGATGCAACATGCTCGGCCTGCTCGGCCGCCACGTAGAAGCCCACGATCTGCGGATCGAACGTCCTGAGCTGCTCGGGCCACTGCCCCAGCTCACGCGCCCGACTGAAATAAGCCAGCTCTACCTCGTGCCCGTGCTGCTTCAGCACGGCCGAGATCGACATCAGCCCGTGCTGAAAGCCGAGCGCGCCGAACCGCTGGCTCACCTCAACGAAACCGAGCAGCACTCGCATCGCGTACCCATCCCTCTTAACACGTGCCCCACGACCCTACCCCGAAGCCGCCGCACCCACGGGCTCGGCCCGCAGGATCACCGGCGACCCGAACAGCCGCGCGAGACCAAGCCGCTGCGCGAACTCCTCGACGGCCGCCGACGTTCGCGGCCGGCCCATCGCCCGATGCACAACCATCGGCAGCGCGAACTCATCGAACCGTCCCGTCACGCGAAAACCGGCCGCGCGAAACGCTCGTCGAACCGCGTCCTCGAGAAACAACAGGTAATGGCGCGTGTTTCCCTCAATGCTCTTCTTCAACGAAAACAACAGCGGCGTCAGCAGGTTCCAGCTCACAAGCGGCGCGTAGTCCACAACGACCGCATGGCGCGCCACGCGGCACAGCTCGCCGACGAGCGCCCGCCAGCCCTCCACGTGCGGCAGCAGCCGGAACGACACGACGACGTCGAAGCTCCCCCTCTCGCACGGCAGCCGCTCAACGTCGCCCGGCTCGAACGCGACCTCGACGCCCGCCGCGCCCGCGACCCGGTCGAGCCGCCGCCGGCATTCCAGCGTGCTGCCGAGCACGGTGACCGGATGCCCTGCGCGCGCCAACGGCACGGCCACCTGCCCGTGGCCGCCGCCCACGTCGAGCACCGTGCCGCCGCCCCACGGCCCCACCAGATCGAGACACGCCCGCTCCTGCACATCGAGAAACCACTCGCCGACCGGGCCGGAGAACCGCCGGGCATAACCGTCCGACGAGGTCTCGACGTCGGGCATCGCGTCCGTAATGCCGTGTGTGTCGCGTCGCACCATGCGCAGCAGTGTAGCCGTCTCGACACGGCCAGTCAACGCGCGCGACCTGCGCCCCAACTCCGCTGTTGACTCGACGAGGGGAACGCCCCATGCTGCCGACCGCACGACGCGGCGAGGGGCCATGGCCGACACGCCAAGCACACGCAGAACGGGCCGCCGAATCCTGCTCACCGCGATCAAGATCGCGGTGGCCGCCCTGCTCCTGTACGTTCTGCTGAGGCGCATGCAGTGGTCGGACTTCCGCGACGCGTTCGTGCGGGTCCGCTGGTGGTGGTTCGCGCTGGCCGTCTTCCTGCATATCCCCGGCTACGTCATCAGCGCGTGGCGTTGGCGCATCCTGCTACGCGCCCAGGGCCAGCACATCCCGTTCTGGAAGCTGTTCGAGTCGTACCTCGTCGCCACCTTCTTCAACTACGCGCTGCTTGGCACAATCGGCGGCGACGTCGTCCGCATGCTCGATACCGGCCTCGGCCGCAAGCGCGGCGCCCAGGCGGTCTCGTCCGTCTTCGTCGAGCGTCTCACCGGTCTCGCCGCCATGATTCTCCTCGCCGCTCTCGGCATGGCGCTGTTGGCCGTCTGGCGCGGCAGTCGAGCCGACGGCGCCGGGGCGACCATGCACCTGATGGTCTGGGGCGCGTTCGTGCTGTTCGCCATCTTCTGCGTCGCCCTCTATCTGCTGACGCATCCGCGCGTGGCCGAGTGGCTCGGCAGGCGCCTCGACAAACCGTGGCCGCTCGTCGGCACGATCCGCCGGAGCGTTCTGAAGCTGTACGACGCGCTCGCCGTGTTCCGCGGCAACCCGCGTCCCGTCTACGCCAACCTCGCGTGGGCGCTGCTGTTGCAGCTCAACGTGGCCGCCCACTACTTCTGCCTCGGGCTTGCCATGGGCCTCGGGCCGGTTCGTGACGCGCCCGTCCAGCACGCGTTCAGCTACATGGTCCTCGTGCCGCTCATCACGCTCATCCTCACCATCCCCGTCACCCCCGGCGGCGCGGGCGTGCGCGAGCTCACGCTCAAGGAGCTGCGGCGGGGTCTTGGGTGCGCGGCCACCTCGGCAGGCGCCGCCCAGGCGTACGCCATGGGCTGGCTTCAAGTGGCGTCGAAACTGATCTACGGCGCAGCCGGCCTCGTGATCTTCATCGCGCGCTCCTTCCGCACCAAACGCGGCAAGAACGCCGCCGACGCCTAGTCGGTCGCTCCCCCACGGGGCGGCGTGATACGAATGCGGCCGATCGTCGCGCTGTTGTTCCTGTGCGGCCCGTCGGCCTCAAGCACCCTGATCCGCTTGTTGTGCATGGCGATCAGGATGCCGATCTCGATCTCGTACTCGCCGGGCGGCACGTCGTCGGGGATGTCGATGCGGTAACGATGGACCGGCTCGATGCGATCGAGCCGCTCGTCGAAGCCGAAGTCCTGCGCGATCGCCGTGTCGCCCTGGAACGCGATTTCGTCCCTCGGCGCGCCGACCGGGATGAAGTGCATAAACAACCACCGCCCGCGGAAACGCCGCGCCTCGGCCGGCGGCACGTTCCAGTACAGCGTCAGCTCGACCTCGTCGCCCGGCGCGTATTCAGTCGAGCCCACCCTGGTGCGAGTGAGCACCGCGCCGTTCTTGAACCGAACCGCCGCCTTCTGCGCATCCGGCAGCCGACGGGTCGCGCGCACCTCGTCGAGCTTCGCCGAAACCCTCGCCCGGTCTGCCTCGGCAAGCCGCCCGACGATCCGCCGCATGCCCTCGTACGGCCTGTACGAACCCGGATCGGCCTGAGCAGCCTTCTCGTAGGCGACAAGCGCACGCGCCACGTCTGTGCCGCTCGCTGCATCGCCCAACGCGAGCAGTGGCCCGATGTGCACCGGCTCCGGCTCGAGCCCCGCCAGGTCATCGTCGAGAAACGCCCGCACCAGGCGGTCACGCGCCGCCACCGTGCGGGCGACGTCCGGCCTGAGCCCGATGCGGTCAATGCGCAGCGGGAGGTCAGGATCGGCCTCGATCTGCACCGTCGTAGGGCCCCGCTGCTCGGCGAGCCACAGCGAGCGTTCGACGTCCCCGTACACGGGCCCGACGAGCTCGTCGGCGTCGAACTCAGCTTCCGCGTATATGATCTGGCCCGTCGTGTCCGTGACCGACACCGTGAACGAGCTCCCCGGCGCGACCGTCTCGTCGACGCGCGCCGTAAGCGTCACCCGGTACGCGCCCGACTCGAGGAACCGCTCCCGCATTCGGACGGCCCACTCGCCCTTGGCGTCGGGACTCGGCACGACACACGCGTCGCCCGACGCCGCCGGATCGTGATCGCCGTGCTTCACCAACCTCTCGGCCTCGAGCTCGACGTACGGCAAGCCGTCGACGTACAGCGACGAGATGCCGAACCGCTCGACGAGCGACGCGCCCGCCTGAATGAGATCGGCCCGTACCGCCTCACGGATTTCCCCGCCGCCGTCGAGCTCATCAAGCTCCCGGCCCGAACACGCCGCTGCGACCACGGCCATCTGCGCCAGCACCGGCCCGGGACGTTCCCGCCAGGCCGCAACGAGATGCGGCAGCGCCTCCTCGTACATGCCCGCGTGAGAATACAGCACGCCCTTCTGCTCGTCGGTGACGGCCACCTCGGCCTGGCACACAAACGGCGCCCGCGCCCAGAACTTGTAGAACGGCCTCCCGATGACGGCCATGCGCTTCGGCCGCTCGAACCGAAGCACCGTGTGCTCGAGCGGCTTGAGCGCTACCTCGCGCTGCCGGCCGCCGAACGAGAGCGTCACCAGGTTGCCCGTCTGCCCGTTGCGCAGCTCGACGAGCACCTCGTCCGGCGGCTCGGCAATAACGAAGATCCGCCGCTGCGTCTTCGGACCAAACGCGACAAGGCGCCCACTTCGAAGGAACTCCGCCCCCTCGACGAACACGTACTCGTTGCCCGTCTCCGACGGCAGCCGTTGATAGACGGGCACCGAGAAACCCGTCCGCAAATGCCTCGACCCGCGCAGCAAGTGCACGCCCACCGTCGGGTTGCGGAACCACGTCAACGCAGTCTTCGCCTCGAGCTCGAACCGCTTGAGCAGCTCGCTCCCCTCGGGCACACGCCACCGCCCGAGCGAGCTCGTCGCCAGCGCAAGCGTCTCGATCTTCGGCTCGTCGTACCGGCGGGCGGCATAGAGCGAGTAGTTCTCTTCCTTGACGAGGAACTGCTGCGGGATGTTCTCGTTGACCCATGCCGTCGCCACCCGCCGCGTGTCCATGTGCCAGAAAAAGAAGTCGCTGCGCGCCACGCACACCACGCTGATAACGAGCATCACAGCGGCCACGACCGACCCGACCGCAATCCCCGGCACCCGCAATCGCCCCTTCAAGCCCGCAAGCCAGTCCACGACAACCGCGACATAGAGGCACAAGAACAAGGTCAACACGGAGAAGTAGTACGGCTTGAGGTACCGGGCCGTCAGCAGCACGACCACCAAGTAGAGCAGCACAAGAAGACCGGGGAAAACGTGACGCCGATTGCGAAACGCGGCAATGACGAAGCCGGCCGCGCTGCCGACCACGAGCAGTGGACCTGCTATCTTCCACAGCGCGGAGAAATTCAAGCGGGCAGCGTATAGCAGCAGGCCCCACCGGCTCCCACCCGCTTCGAGCGGCATCTCCCGAAACCGCGACGCGAGCCGCGAAAACAGGACAATCTCCTTGAACACCCGGTCCGGATAGATCAGCAGCGACGGGATCGCCGCCACGACGCCTACGAGCATCCCCGCCGCGATCAACCCGAGGTTCCGGAACGCCTGCGCGCTCCACACCCGCCGCCACGAGCCGTACTTGAACACGTGAAGCAACAACACGAAGAACAACACCACCCCGCCGTTGTACTTGGCGGCGAACGCGAGCGCGCCGACGAACCCCGCGAGCAGCGGATAGATCCAACGCTGGCTCTTAACCATGCGAATCGCCACGAGCACCGCGAGACACACAAACAGGTCCATCACCGAGTCGGGCATCGCATAGTGCGCCGTCTCGACGTTGAGCACCGTAACCGCTGCGAGCCCTGCGGCCAGAAGCCCGACCAGCGGTCCCCACACCTCGAGCCCGATCCGATACACCACGAGCACCGCAAGCGCCGCCAAAACACACACGCTCACGCGCGTCAGCACGAACAGCCTGTGGGCCAAGTTGGCGTACTCATGTGGCTGCGTGAACTCACGACGCCACCCCATCAAAAACGACAGGGCCGATTGCACCCCTGCAATGCCGCGCCACTCGTGCGCGGTCAGGTGCATGTTGAAGTACGGATAGCCGTTGATGTCGTGGTCGTCGCCCGGCGACCTGTAGTAGAAGTGGCCCCGCAAATACAGGCCGGCGACGTGGATTTGCTTCGGCGTGTCGGGATGATAAACGTTCCCCTCGTCCAGATCGTGCGACAAACCGTAGAAGCGCACGAACAGCGCCACGACAAAGATGCCCATCACACCGAGCGTCACCGGCCAGCGCCGACGAGGCTGCTCGTCGTCGCCGGTAGGCGCACCACGCATGCGCCGGCCGAACGAGCCCCCCGAACTCGTTTTACGCTTCGCCCGCGTCATACTCACTCCGACACCTCGCCGCCAGCCGCCTTGCGAGCCAGCTCCCGGCGGTCGTGCACAACCTTCGCCGGCGAGCCCTTCGCCACGCCGTACGCCGGCACGTTCGTGATCACGACCGAGCCCGCCGTCACAATCGCGTCGCGGCCGATCGTCACCCCGTCCATGATCGTCGCGCCCGCGCCGATCCAGGCGTTGTCCTCGACGGTAATCCCGCCGCGCAGGTCGAGCCGCTGGTCGATGATCGGCACGTCGACCCGCTCGGTCTTGTATCCCGCCGCGCCGGCGAAGTAGCAATACGGCGCAATGAGCACGTTATCGCCGACGACGATCCGGTTGCCCGTGTAGACGTGGAACGTGCTGTTCGGCCCGACGCCCACCCGGCGCCCGAGCCGGATGCTGCCGCCCTTGCACGCGAGGATCGCGTTGCGCGATACGATCGTGTCATCGCCGATCGAGATGCTCGCCGCTTCCTCGCTCCGCCCGTCAAGAGAGACGTTCGCATCGACCACCACCCGCTCCCCGATCTCGATCCGCCACGGCGACCGCAGCGTCACGTTCGGACCGAAGATCGCGCCGCGCCCGACGCGCCGGAACAAGCCGGGATAGAGCAGCCGCCGCAGCCCCATCCCGAGCGCGCCCGGACACGTGCTCCCGACCAGCATCGCGGCCTCGTACTTGATAAAATAGCCGAGCCCGCGCCCGCCGAGCACGACGGACCGGTACTTCGCGAACGCCGACTGGCCTTCATCACGAATCAGGTGCCGCGTGCTCTGTAGCTTCGGCTCGCTCATCCCGTCACCGACTTACGATACGCTCGCGCCGACTCCGCTTGCACCGAGCAGCCGGTCCGTCAGCGCCCGAAGGTCGTCGATCGACTGCCCCTCGAAGAACAACCTGTACCACATTTCCAGGTTGATCAGAATCCATATCCTGTAGTTGTGGTCCGCCCTGCCGCCAATGTGCTCGTCGAGCAGCCGGTCGATGGCCGCGCGCTCAAACACCCCGAGCTCGACGAACCGCGACTCGGCCATCAGCCCGCGCACGTAGCCCGCGAGCTCGCCGCGCATCCACTGCGCGAGCGGGAAGCCGAATCCCTGCTTCCGGCGGTGGATCAACCGACGCGGCAGATACCGCGACGCGACCCGCTTCAGAATGTACTTGAGCGTCCGGCCCTTGAGCTTGAGCGACGCCGGGATCGACGCCGCGTACTCGACGACGCGGTAGTCCACGATCGGCGGCCGCACCTCGAGGCTGTGCGCCATCGCCATCCGGTCGGCGATCACGAGCAGGTGATCGGGCAGCCGCGTCATCAGGTCCGTATAGAGCATCCGGTCAACAAGCTCGTCGACGCACCCGGCCTCGAAATGCTCGAGGATCTTGCTCATCGAGTCCTCGCCCTCGATGGCCGCGCGTGCCCGGCCCGTATAAAGCGCACGCTTCGCCTCGTCGGTGAACCGCAGAAAACTCATGCTCTGCGCGTATCGCCGCCCGCTCGACAGGAACGACATCTCGTTGAGCCATCTCGCCTTCTGCGCCAGGCTCTTGTAGCCGTACGAGTCCGGCACGAGCCGAACGAGCCGCCGCATCACGTGCTCACGAAACCAGCGCGGCAGCACGCAGTAGTAGTCCACGAGCCGATGCCCCGAAAACCGATCGTACCCCGCGAACAGCTCGTCGCCGCCATCGCCCGCCAGCGCCACCTTCACCGTCTTGCGCGCCAGCCGCGACACGAGGTACACGCCCACGCCGAACGGGTCCGACGGCTCGTCCATGTGCCACACCATCGTCGGGATCAGGTGGACCACGTCGGCCTCGACGACCTCCTCGTAGTGCTCGGTGCCGTACCGGTCGGCGACCATCCGCGCGTACGGCAGCTCGTTGAAGTCCATCTCCTTGACGCCGATCGAAAACGTCGGCACCGGCTCAGCCGACTCGCCCGCCAGCATCGCCACGATCGTGCTCGAATCGATCCCGCCGCTCAGGAACGAACCGACGCGCACGTCGCTCAGCGTGTGCATCCGCACCGTGTCGCGCAGCAGGTCGTGCAAGCCGTCCTCGATCGCCCGCTCGTCGTCGGGAAGCTTCTCGCGGTAGTCGGGCCGCCAGTACTTCTCGATCGTCACGCGCCCGTTCTCGTAGACGAGCGTGCTCGCCGCCGGCAGCTTCTGCACCCCCTCAAAGAGCGTCATCCGGTCGGGAACGAACCGGAGCGAGATGTAGTGCCACAGCGCGCGCAGGTCGGGCTTCCGCTCGAGCAGCCCGCTCTCGAGCACGGCCTTCACCTCCGACCCGAACGCGAACCGCTCGCCATCGTGAAAGAAAAACACCGGCTTCTGGCCGACGTGGTCGCGCGCGAGCACGAGCCGCTTGCGCCGCGTGTCCCACAGCGCGTACGCGAACATCCCCCGAAGGTATTTCGCGCACTCGACGCCGTGCTCGGCGTACAGGTGGAGGATGACCTCGACGTCGGTCTTCGTGCGGAACGGGTAGCCGCGCACCTCGAGGTCGCGCCGCAGCTCGGGCGAGTTGTAGATTTCGCCGTTGGCGACCAGCCACACCGTCTCGTCGTGATTCGGGATCGGCTGGTGCCCGCCGGCCAGGTCGATGATACTCAGCCGCCGTTGACCCAGCCCAACGCCGTCGCCGAGCCAGAACCCCTCGTCGTCCGGCCCGCGATGCGCCATCACGGCCGTCATGGCGCGCAACGCGGCCTTATCAACGCCGCCAGGCTGTATCAGTCCGCAAATGCCGCACATGAGCCGTGGAAGAAACCCTTCATCGAGAGGGCCTGCTCAAGAGCTTGCCCTTCGCTCGTCGCCACATGCCCCATAGGGGCTCGCTAGAACAGCCCAGGGCAAGCGTCGCCCGAGCTCTGCGAGGGCGACGCGCCGCCCTGGGTCTACGAACAGAAAAAGAGAGCCATAGCCCGAAGGGCTTACATAGATGACCCGTCTCAACAGGCCCGTGAGGCCGTAGGAAACACCAAGACAGAAGCCGCGTCAAGCGGTTAGTCGTCGCCGCCGTTGCCCGATTCGGCGTCCCGGCCGGCAGCCGTCAGCACATTGACCGCCTCGCCGTCGCGGAAATTGGAGAACAGAACGAACTCGCCCACCTCGGCGATCTCGACCACGAGCGGCAGCCCCGTCGAGGTTACGAGCATCGGCCGGATCTCCCCGAAAGAGTCCCGGTCGGTCACCACAAGCCAGCGCCGGTCCGGCTGTCGCATCCACCGGTTGAGCCACATCAGCCCGTGCCGCCGGGAATACCCCTCGTGGAGCTCGTGCAGCTCCTCGTCGGTGTAGAGCGACACCTCCTCACCGTCGGCCGCCGCGTACGACAGCTCAATGTCGCAGTCGAGGCAGAGCACCGCCCCGTCGAGATAATACGGCAGCTCCTTGAGGTACCGCCGGAACATCGCCACACGTATCTCGACGCCCTCCGCGGGCGGCGCCTTCCGCTCCTCAATCAACCCCGCCAACTCACGCCCCGCATTGCTCATATACAGCGCATCCTGCGCGTACGGAACCGCCCAGCTCACACCAAGCAACACGATCATCACTCCAACGAGCACGACGCCAAACGCCGCCCGTGCACGGTGCAGCAGCCCGACGAGCAGACCCCCCAGCCCGGCGAGCGCAGCCACCGCCCCCCCCACGCCAATGACCCACGTGGGCTGATCGGCGGCGAAGTCGCCAACGGCAAGGATGGCCGTGACGGCGAACAGCACGGCCGAACTGCACGCAACCCCGAATGCGATGAGTCGTCGAGGCATGGTGCGATCGAACGCACGCTCGACGAACCGCCCCGCCAGCAAGGCAAGCGCAGGGAACAGCGGGAGGCAATACGTAATGAGCTTCGACCCCGATACAGAGATCACGACAAAGACGACGGCAAACCAGCACACCGGCGCCAGCATGCGCCGTCGCTCGGCCGAAGCGTCGTCCCCTCGACGAAGCGACGCGAACACCTCGAATACAGGCAGCGCAACCCACGGCAGGAAGCCAAGCGGTACCCAGAGAAAGAAAAACAGGAACGGTGCGCCGCGCCCGTGGACTTCGGTCGCCACGCGCTGGAGCGTCTGGTACTCGACGAAGTACTTGAGCAGGCCCGGGTTCTTGATGCACACGACGAGGTACCAGGGCAGTCCCACGACGAGACACGCGCCCGTCGCCGCCAGCCACGGCCACCACCCCACGCGCCGCCACTGGTTCGTCAGCAGCATGGTAAGCAGCATCGGCGCGAGCGTCGCCACGAGCACCACGGGCCCCTTCGTCATGAACCCCAGCCCCGCGAACACGCCGCCGAGCACGAACCACCCGTGCCGCCGCTTCTCGCCAAACACGCTGCGGACAAAACACACCCACGTCCACGTCACGAACGCGCAGAGCAGCATGTCCGTGTTCGCCAACCGCGCCAGCGCGAAGAACAGCGGACTCGCCAGCAAGATCAGCCCCGACAAGAACCCCGCGCGCGCCCCGTGCAGCGTCCGCCCGATCACGTACGCGCCGAGGACCGCCGCGAGCGCCGCGCAGGCCGACGGCAACCGCGCCGCCCAGTCATTCTGCCCGAGCACGGCGAACGACGACGCCATGAGCCAGTACGTCAGCGGCGGCTTGTGCCAGTGCTTGAACTTGACGTTGTGCGTCGGCGTCAGCCAGTCGCCCGTCGTGCCCATCGACCACGCGATCGCCGAGTACCGCGTCTCGTCCGGCGACGACAGCTCGCGCGACCCGAGCTGGAAGCTCAGCACGAACACCGCGACCGCCGCCAGCACCCACGGCATCCAGCGGCTGGAAGGCTTCTGCTCAGCTCCTGCCGTCGACTGCCGCTCGGTCATCTTGGCCTGCCTCTTCGGTCTTGGGCCTCTGCCTCGGTCTACGTTCAAGCCACACAACGACTACCACGAACCCCGCCAACGCCACAAGCCACGCCACGCCGCGCGCGTGATCACTCGCCGACGGCTCGCGCCCCTCCGGCACGCGCTTCATGTCAGGGAACGCGTGGTAGAGGCGTTCGATCTGCCGCCCGCCCGTCGTGCCTGCGGTGAGCGCAAACGGCAGCGAATCCTTCATCAGCGCGCGCGGATGGCTCATGCTGCGCGCGCCAACAACCACGCCACACAGCATCGTGACACCCATGACCGCCACGAGCCACCGTCGCCGCATCCGCGCCAGCGCATAGATCGATCCGACGACCAACAGCGGCACGACGGGCAGCCAGAACCGGAGCGGCGGACACATCCCGGCCGTCCACACCCAAAACATCCCCGTGATCACCCACTGCGCAGCCACAAACACGACCAGCCACGGCGCCGCACGCACGCGCGCGCGGATCGCCAGCACCAGGCCGGCCACCGCGAACGCAAGCACCGGCCAGAACGGCATGAGCCCGTCGGTCCGATCGAACAACAACCCCAGAAACCCACCGCGCACGCCAACGCCGATCGACAGTGGGTCGCCTTGGTCCCACACCGGGTAGATGACCCCGTACACGCTGTGGTAATACGCCATGAGCAGCACGCCCGACACGACCACCGGCACGCCGAACGCGGCCAGCCGCTTGAGTCGCCACGGCCGCGCCACCCACACGAACGCAATGAACCCTATTAGCATCGGCGGGTAGAACTTCTCGTGCAGCCACGGCAGAAACCCGAGGCAACAGCCGGCCAACGCGGCACCCCCTGCCGACACGCCGCCCTCGGCGAACATCATGCGGAGCGCCACGACAAGCAGCAGCGCAGCGACAAGCTCCGTGTAGATTTGGGTGACGTAGACGACAATCGGCATCGACAGCCCGCCGGCCAATGCGCCCAAGAACGCCGCCCAAAGCTTCCCCGTCAGGTCGAACCCGAAAAGGAACACCTGCTGCACGAGCAGCGCGCCGACGAGACACAGGAACCACACGCACGCGAGCCGCACCTGCCCGTCCCACAACAGCCCGATCCGGTACGCCGGCGCCAGCACAATCCCCAGCCCGATCGGCCGCACCGGGTAGACACGCTCCTTCCAGTACTCGTGCGTCTTCGTCCGGCCGTGCCCCAAGCGCCTGAGCCGATCCCCCGTCGTCCACGTCGAGATATCCTTATTCCAGAACTCCTGCTCCGCGCGGTCGTCGACCAGGTTGTAGTCGAGGTCGAGCGCAATCGACCGCGCCGTCAGCAGGTACCACGGCTCGTCGCCCCCGAGCAGGAACGCGCGGTCGCGCAGCATCTCGTACCCCGGCTTCGTCAGGTGCCGGCTCTGCACGAGAAACACCACAAGCGACAGCGCAAAAACAACCCACGCCAAAAACGTGACGTTCCGCCACACAGGGGATCTAATGAGCAAACCGACGACGCGCTTCATCCCAGCCCGCCTTCCGTTATGCTGCAAGCGTAGGCGTTCCCATGCGGCCCCGCAAGAGATTGTCGCCCGGCACAGCGCCCGAAAAGAGCCACAGATTACACAGATGAGCACCGTTCGCCCACGATGGCCGCCGGCCGTCGTGGCATCCGTGCAATCCGTGAAATCTGTGGCCGTGCTAAGCCAGCGCCCGGACGATCGGCTCGAGGAACGCGGCCACCTCCAGGCCAACCGCACGCGACGCGTCATCGGTCAGGTGCACGCCGTCGTCGCTGATCGAGTCCTCGACCCCGCGCTCGACGACGAACGCATGCAGATCGTCGATCTCGACCCCCGCCTCGTGCATCACGCGCAGCGCGGCCGCATTGTACGCCTCGACGTCGCCCGCAAACCGGCGCCGCTCGCCCCCCACGTTGTGCCGCGCCTCGACCACCGGCGTGATCGTCGCCCACACCAGCCGCGCGTGCGTCTCGCTCTGCAGGTGGACAACAATCCGAAAGAGATTCTGCTCGTACTCCTCGACGGGAACCTGGTACGCGCCGCGCTCCGGATCGGTCCGCACATCGTGCAGCCCGCAGTTAAACTGGATCACGTCCCACTCGACGTCTCCGAGCCACGCGCCCAGCCGGGCCGCCACGTTCGCCGAATCGCCCCCATTCTCCGGAATCACCGACACGTGCGCGACGTCCCTCAGCGTCTCGCACACCACGCGCGCATACCCCAGCGCAATCGAATCCCCAACAAGAAGAACTTCCGGGAAAGCCATCGGAATCCGCGATCCCTAGAACCAGGAATAGATGATCGGCTTGGCCCACTTCTCGACGAGGAACAGGATCCGGTCCACCACCAGCCCCATGCGCGTGCCCACCACCGTGGCGAACACAATGCCGAACGCGACCATCATGAACAAACGGGCAACTGTATACGTTCTTCGCACGGCGGGCTTATCGCCGATTCTGAACGTGAAGACGAAATAGAACAGAACAACGAGAGTCACCGTTACGAAGACCACGTTGCCAATGGCAAACTCCACGCCGGCCCACACACCGCGTTCAGCCACAATCTCCGGACTCCACACCGGCTTGAAGCTGCCATGAATCTGGCTGACCAGATTGGCGAAGTTCAACTGAAGGTCCTTGCCGATGTACGCCCCAATAACCAACACGGTGACGAGTCGGCTCAGCCAGAGGTATTTCTTGGAGTAGATCATGTACCAGCAGGCACCCGGGATTGGGGCAAGAAGCCACAAGAGCTTCAGATTGTACTCGCCCATCGTCAGAGCCCTAAGAACCTCGAGCCGGTAGCCGGCCATCCCGAACAGCAGCGTCGCCAACACCCAGCCAAGAACCATCCGCTTGCGGAAATAGATCAGGGAGAACACGGCGACGCAGATCGGCACAATGGCCCACACAATCTCCGTGTCCCACACGCCCCCACTGAGCGCCTTGATCCCTTGGCCCACCGGCTTGAGCCACATCGGGTTGAGCGCCTCCTGCAAGCCGACGGCAAACCACTGTGCAGCCACAACGCCGACAATCAAGTGCTCGAGGAACCGGTAGACTTCGTTATCGCCAAACAGGAAAGAGTAGAGCCCCAGTGTGACGATGGCGCCGATCGTGGCCGCGAGGCGATCACTCAGGAGCTTGTGCTCGTCGTGCTCACGGTTCCTGTCAATGACAAACGTAATGAGGAAAATGAGCCCAAGCAGCCCTACGTAGACAGCCCACTTGATGATCACACGGCGTCTCTTGACGCTGTCAGCCTCCGCCACGAGCCTCTCTCCTCTCGTGCAGCGTCTTCCAAACCATGCTGAGGTTGCCAAGCACGATCACAAACAGCACGAACAACACACCCATCGAATACGGATTCACCCGCTGACTGACGTCCTTGCGGCTCGGCCCTGTGCCGTACTTGTCCTGAAGCAATTCCGAGTACTCCACCGCACCTTGTACGCCGGCCAAGATCCCGCACAGATCGCCCGAGTCGTAATACGGCAGCATCTGATTCACAACCATGTTGACCGTGGCCGACGCCATCTCGATCTTGGGTTTCCCGTCAAGGCCGACGAAATCCTTGTCGAGGCGAACAAGGCCAGTCAGCCAGGGCGCAATCTGGGCCGTGTAGTGGACCTCTATGATCAGCCCGAAATCGTCGAGCTGCAGATACTGCTCAGGTTCTCCCTCGGCCTGCTCCGCTTTGCCCTCCCTGGCCCGCTTTTCCGCTTCCTCCTGCAGCGCCGACTCAGGCCGCTGCATGATCGGGTACTCGGTCAGCTCGTGGCCCATGTAGTCCGTGCTGAACGAACCGACGATTCCCTTCGTCTTCATGTTCGGCACCCAGATCTGCCACCCGCCGGTCTCGTACACCGGCCTGTAGCCAATCATGAGCCAGTCCCGGCCATACTGGAGATAGTCGTCTCCGTAGTGCTCTTTGTAGTACGCCTCCGTCTTCTGGCAGATCTCCCGGCCGACGATCGCCGTGTCCGGCATGAACGAGAGCATGACGAACTTCACGCGCCGGCGCATGAGGTGATCGACGAGACACTCGAACTGCGGCTGATTCTCGCCGCGCGAGTCCATGATCCATGAGTTGAGCAGAAAAACCGGCTTCCCGGTCTCCGCACACTCCTCAATAGTGTCATAAAGACCGCGTGTGATCGCCCGGGGCTTCGGCGTCGCCTCCCAGTGCCCCAAGATGAAGGGCGCGGCAAGCGATACGGCCAGGGCAATGTACACAACCCGGTAGTTGACGCGGTCAATCGCGTCAAACACCTTGTGGCCGATTCTCTGCATCGTACCCGCCATCATGACGCCTCAAACAACGCGCTGCGCTCGATGCCGAGCCACATCCGTAGCGCCACCGTAATGCTGCCCAAGTACATGCCGAACGTCAGGGCCCGGAACACCGCCGTGTTGAGCCACAAGTCAAGCCGCTCACGCACCTCGAACAAGAACGGAAACGCTGTCTCCGGCGCCATCGAAAGCAACACGATGACCGCGCCAATCATCATCACCGCGCTCTCGAGCCCCCGCACACGGAACGCCCGAAGCGCTGCCGAGGCAACAAAGAACGCCAAGAACGAGTAAATCGTCGAGTTCATGTGGACCATGATTCTCGTGACCACATAGTCGAACAGGCCCGCGACGCCCTCGTAGGGCTGTCCCGGTTCAGGCTGGGTGCCCGTCCACTTGAGGATGGCGAACGTGAACATCACGATAAACGCGGACAACAGAACGATGCTGTGCTCCCAGTTCGGACGGCCCCGAACGATCCGATGCGTGTGCACCATGAAGATGTTCACCACGCCGACGCCGATGGCAAAAAGAGCGATGACACGAATGACGTCCGTGTACACAGGTGTGATCTCGCCAAACACCTTCTCGTCGAGGCTCTCCTTCCAGATGCCGCCGATCAAGAACACCACGACGAAGTAGATCCCGGCGATCAACACCGTCAACCGTATGATCCGAACCTTACTCATCAGCCACCTTGAAACCACCGGCCCGGGTGGATGAAGTCCTCGACCATCCGCTCGATGAAGTCCGCCTCAACAACACCCGTCAAATACAGCGTCGCCGAGACAACACCCACAACCGTCAGCACCATCATCAGCGCCTTCAGCAAGTCCTGCGTCCGGATGCTCGCCACGTGCACGGGCTCACGCCGAATGTACGCGTGTGCCGCAAGGTACTCCTCGACGATGAGCACGTAGTCACACGTGGCAATCAGAAACGGGATCTGCATCGCCTGCTGCGTGCCGGCGATCTGGATCGCCCCGAGCTGCTGCGCCGTCTCGCTCAGCATGAGCGCCTCGGCAAAGAACGCGCCGAACAACATCGAGGCCGCAATCCGCTCGCGCCGCATCCACCCCATCGCCGCAATCGCAAAGTAGAACTGCCCCCCGGGCAAGTAGCGGATGTCGTCCTCGTTGTAGTCCTCAAGCTTGTTCTCGGCGCGATACGCCTCGCGCACGATGCTCGTCATCACCGGCACAAGCACAGGAGAGACAAGAGCCACCATGAGCCGGACGTTATAGCGCGCGCATAGCGTCGCCGCCTTCTCGAGCAAGCCCATCGCCGTCAACGTGCCCGCGTCCTGCAGCGAACCAATGCCCGGCACGAACCACACCGGCCGCCCCATCTCGACCGCTCGCCCAACCGCCTCGTCGATCTTGTCCAGCCCGGGAATGCGCCGGATATGGATATGCCGCCCTTTGCGGGTCAGGACAAGGTAGGTGACAAGGCCACAGCCGAAAAGAAGGAAGAGGAATCTGAGGAACCACGGATCGGGAGTAATGGATAGAACGAACAACTCGCCTGTCAGTACTCCCACGCTGTCGTCTCCTGCGCGTTGCCGGGCATCCTATTCATTCAACCCCGCGACCGCAACAGGATTTTCCAATAACATCCTCTCCCACGCAGCCGACACGCGGAGACCCCTTGACCCCGCGCGCGCGCCGGCATACTCTCGCGCCCGCACACGGGCCTGCGGCCGTTGCCCACTGCGGCATTCTGTGAGGAGCGATGGTGTATTTTCGCCGAAGTTTCGCTTGACGCCGCCACATCTGGTGTCTTAGCATCAACCATCCTCCCAATAATGGGCCACGGGCTGCCGGGCAGCTCAGCGGACAGCCCGACGGGCGAACTGAGGGAACTCACACCGACATCAACATCGGGGGCACTTTCCCCTCTCGACAAACGGGGACACGACGATGGGCGTCTTGCCGGATTTCCTGATCACGAAACACATCAACATCGAGCCGTTCGACGACGGCGGGCCGCATCCGGGCAAAGTCTCGTTCGGCCTCAGCTCCTACGGCTACGACGTTCGCGTAGGCAACAAGTTCAAAGTCTTTAGCAACGTGCACTCGGCCATCGTCGATCCCAAGAAGTTCTCCGAGGCCACCTTCGTCGAGATCGAGGGCGACCACTGCATCATCCCGCCCAACAGCTTCGCCCTCGCCGAAACCGTCGAGCACATCGAAGTCCCCCGCGACGTCATCGGCCTCTGCGTCGGCAAGTCCACCTACGCGCGCTGCGGCATCATCGTCAACGTCACCCCGCTCGAGCCCGAGTGGCGCGGCCGCATCACCTTAGAAATCTCGAACACCACGCCGCTCCCGGCCAAAATCTACGCCGGCGAGGGCATCGCCCAGATCCTGTTCATCAAGGCCGACGCCGAGTGCCGGAGAAGCTACAAAGACAAGAAGGGCAAGTACCAGGACCAGGACACCATCACCCTCCCCTTCGTCGAATAGAAGCATTCACAGCAGAGCGCGCCAAGCCCGCGCAGCGCGGCCTGCGAAGCCTCGGCGAAGCAGGACGTGTGCGCCGAAGCCTTGGCGAAGCAGGACGTGTCCGCCGAAGCCTTGGCGAAGGCGGAAGCGCCGAAGGCGCGAAGGATGCTAGCCCGGGGCGCAAGCCCCGGGGAAACGCGTGGCAACAGATGAATCGAGCCCCGAAGGGGCGACACAATAGCGCGCTCGAAAGGGCAGACCATTGAAAATCGCTCGACGCTACACGACCGAAGGCCGCGACCCATACGACGGCATCCGCTTCGAAACGCGCACCTCGCGCATCGCCAACCCCGACGGCTCCGTCGTCTTCGAAGCCGACAACATCGTCGTCCCCGCCGCCTGGTCGCAGGTCGCCACCGACATCCTCGCCCAGAAATACTGCCGCAGGGCGGGCGTCCCGGCCAAGCTCAAGCGCGTCACCGAGGACGGCGTCCCCGACTGGCTCCAACGCTCCACGCCCGACGAGAAAGCGCTCAAGAAACTCCCCGACGCCGACCACACGGTCGGCGAGCGCGACAGCCGCCACGTCTTCAACCGCATGGCCGGCTGCTGGACCTACTGGGGCTGGAAGCACCGCATCTTCGAGACCGAGGCCGACGCCCGCGCCTTCCACGACGAGCTGTGCCACATGCTCGCCAAGCAGATCGCCTCGCCCAACTCGCCCCAGTGGTTCAACACCGGCCTCCACTGGGCCTACGGCATCGACGGCCCGTCGCAGGGCCACTACTACACCGACCCCGAAACCGGCGAAGCCAAGCGTTCCGACACCGCCTACGAACGCCCCCAGCCCCATGCCTGTTTTGTCCTTTCGGTCAACGACGACCTCGTCAACGACGGCGGCATCATGGACACGTGGGTCCGCGAGGCGCGCCTATTCAAGTACGGCTCCGGCACCGGCACCAACTTCTCGAAGCTGCGCGCCGAGGGCGAGCCGCTTTCGGGCGGCGGCCACTCGTCGGGCCTCATGAGCTTCCTCAAGATCGGCGACCGCGCCGCCGGCGCCATCAAGTCCGGCGGCACCACGCGCCGCGCCGCCAAGATGGTCATCCTCGACGCCGACCACCCCGACGTCGAGGCGTTCATCGACTGGAAGCTCGTCGAGGAGCAGAAGGTCGCCGCCCTCGTCGCCGGCAGCCGACTGTGCAGCACACACCTGAACGCCGTCATGCGCGCCTGCAACCGGACGCTCGACGACCGCACACGCCTCGACCCGAAGAAGAACCCCCAGCTCGGCCAGGCCGTCCGCGCCGCCCGCGCCGGGGGCGTCCCCGAGAGCTACATCCGCCGAGTCATCCAGCTCGCCGGCCAGGGCTACACGGGCATCGAGTTCCCCGAGTACGAAACCGACTGGGACTCCGAAGCGTACGTCACCGTCTCCGGCCAGAACTCGAACAACTCCGTCCGCGTCACCAACGAGTTCATGCACGCCGTCGAGAACGACGACGACTGGGCCTTGACCTGGCGCACCAACGGCCAGACCGCCAGGACCCTCCCCGCGCGCGCCCTGTGGGACAAGCTCGCCTACGCCGCCTGGTCGTGCGCCGATCCCGGTGTCCAGTTCGACACCACGATCAACGAGTGGCACACTTGCCCCGCCGACGGCCGGATCAACGGCTCGAACCCGTGCTCCGAGTACATGTTCCTCGACGACACCGCCTGCAACCTCGCCTCGACCAATCTGACGAAGTTCCACGACGATGAGACAGGCCGGTTCGACATCGACGCCTTCCGCCACGCCAACCGGCTCTGGACCATCGTCCTCGAGATCTCCGTCCTGATGGCCCAGTTCCCGAGCAAGCGCATCGCCGAGCTCAGCCACCAGTTCCGCGCCCTCGGCCTCGGCTACGCCAACCTCGGCTCGCTGCTCATGCGCATGGGCATCCCGTACGACTCGCCCGAAGCGGTCGCCATCACCGGCGCGCTCTCGGCCCTCATGACCGCCACCGCCTACGCCACCTCGGCCGAGATGGCCAAAGAGTTCGGCCCGTTCCCCGGCTTCGAGCGCAACCGCGACGCCATGCTCCGCGTCATCCGCAATCACCGACGCGCCGCCTACAACGCGCCGGACAACGAATACGAAGGCCTCACCATCACGCCGCTCGGCATCGACCCAAAGAGCTGCCCGAAGCACCTGCCCGATAGGGCAGGCCTGCTCGACGCCGCACGTGCCGAATGGGACCGCGCCCTCGAGCTCGGCGAGCAGCACGGCTACCGCAACGCCCAGGCAACCGTCATCGCCCCGACCGGCACGATCGGCCTCGTCATGGACTGCGACACCACCGGCGTCGAGCCCGACTTCGCGCTCGTGAAATTCAAGAAGCTCGCCGGCGGCGGCTACTTCCGCATCATCAACCAGTCCGTCGGCCCCGCCCTCCGCCGGCTCGGCTACGCCCCCAAACAAGCCGATGACATCGTCAACTACTGCCGAGGCACCGGCACGCTCGCCGGCGCCCCGCACGTCAACCCGGACTCGCTCAAGGCCAAAGGCTTCGACGACAACGCCCTCGACCGCGTCGAGAAAGCGCTCGCCAGCGCGTTCGAGCTCCCCTTCGCCTTCAACAAGTTCACGCTCGGCGAGGACTTCTGCTGCAAAGAACTCGGCTTCACGCCGGAACAGCTCGACAACTGGCGTTTCAACATGCTCGAGGCACTCGGCTTCACTACAGAAAAAATCAACAAGGCCAACGACCACGTCTGCGGCCGCATGACCGTCGAGGGCGCGCCGCACCTGGCGCAAGAACACCTGCCCATCTTCGACTGCGCCGCCAGGTGCGGCGCCCACGGCACGCGCGTCATCCCGGCCAACGCCCACATCCGCATCATGGCCGCCGCCCAGCCGTTCATCTCCGGCGCCATCTCCAAGACGATCAACATGCCGAACGCCGCCACCGTCGACGACGTCCGCGACGCCTACACCACCTCGTGGCGCTCGATGCTCAAGGCGATCGCCATCTATCGCGACGGCTCCAAGCTCAGCCAGCCCCTCGGCGGCGCCACGAGCGAAGACCTCGAGATCGAGAAGCCCGCAGTCCCGGCAAAGCAGATTGCTGAACGTGTTGTGTACCGCTACCTCGCCCATCGCCGCGCCCTGCCGACGCGCCGCTCGGGCTACACCCAGAAAGCCACCGTCGGCGGCCACAAAGTCTACCTGCGCACCGGCGAGTACGACGACGGCACCCTCGGCGAGCTTTTCTTGGACATGCACAAGGAGGGCGCCGCCTTCCGCAGCCTCATGAACTGCTTCGCCATCGCCATCTCGCTCGGCCTCCAGCACGGGGTCCCGCTCGAAAAATACGTCGACAACTTCGTCTTCACCCGCTTCGAGCCCAACGGCCCCGTCGCCGGCCACCCGTACATCAAGATGTCAACCTCCGTCATCGACTACATCTTCAGAGAGCTCGCCATCAGCTACCTCGGCCGCTACGACCTCGCCCACGTCAAGCCCGAGGAAATCGAAAAGGATTTTTCCAGTCCCCAAGAGACACCGGCCTTTGACGAAGAGGTGGTTGAAGAGCACCTCATCGACCCGCAGATCGAGATGCGCCTCACCCCGCCCCCGTCCGACCACCTGCACCCCGGCGTCGGAACGGACAAAAAGACCACGGGGAGCACGGGGGACACGGGGGAGGCCGGCAACGGCCGAAGCGCCCTCGGCGGCGCCGAGACCAATCCCGCGTTGGCCGCCGCCGCCTCGACCGGCGACATCAAAGCCGAGATGATCCGTCTCGCCCGTCTCCAGGGCTTCGAGGGCGACCCCTGCCCCGAGTGCGGCCAATTCGCCCTCGTCCGCAACGGCATGTGCCTCAAGTGCACCGCCTGCGGCGCCACCACCGGCTGCTCATAGGCAATGAAGGGAGCGGAGTGTGATGTCGACTTCAGAATCGGAGTCCCCAAAACAGGAGGGGGAAAACGACGACAGCCTAGAAGGCCTTCTTAGACTACACGAAGCTCAGCAGCGAACCCTGCTCAAGAGGTGGGACATAGAGTGGAAGGTGAACCTGTCGCTGTGGGCCGGGGTTGTCGCGCTAACGTACTGGCTGCGCCCGGTGTCGGTGTCGTTCGGGTGGTGTCTGGTCTTCTACCTCGGGATCTGGAGCGCATACGCCTTCCTGTGGACGCCTTGGAACTGGCAGGCGAATGAGAAAGACAAGGTGTGGAGCGCGTTCTACCGAGACCGATCTGAACACATCCTCGGCCTTCGTGACGAGCCCCCCTCTCGTCCGACTGTGCCGAAGTGGTCTCGCCTTCCGCGCGACAGGTCAAGGCTGACCCAGGTTCTTGTTCTGTTGTTCATCATTGCTGCCTGCTTGTACTGGCTCCATCCGGCCTCGGATCCAGATGCACGCGCAGGCAAACCTTCGCAGGACGCTGCCTCAAGGACACCCGAAACGAGACCAGCTTTGGCCCAGGACAACAATGTGCAGGGAAGCATGGGTGCCTCGAACGCATTCCACGACCGGGAGAGCTTCCCTGTGACAACCGGCATCGCCATCGCAGCCGTGTTCGTCGCGAGCTTCTCCCTTGGTTGGAACGTCTACCGCGATGTCATAGACAAGGGCAGGTTGAGGCTGCACTGCTACATCGGCAATGACATTGCTCCGGGCCAACCACCTGACGACACCCATTACCTGTTCTTCAGCGTGACCAATGTGGGAAGACGGCCCATCATGGTGACGCATGTGGGTGGGAGTACAACAACAAAGCCGTTCTTCATCCTTCCCCAGAACCTCCCTAGGATGCTTCAACCCGGCGAGTACTTAGTCGAGCAAACTTTCGAGCTTGAACGCCTGAACGACGAGCTACGATCGCTCTGGGTGACGGACTCGCTTGGCAGGGAATACAAGGCGCCAGCCAAACTGCTTCGGAAGCTCATCACGCAGGCCAAGAAGCTACTACAGGAAGGTGCACAGCCGAAGCCGACGTAGGCGAACGGCCGCCAATGCACGTCCACGCCTACGCCGCGCGTCCTGCAGCGCCACCACCGGCTCCTCGTAGCCGACGAGCGGCTGTCTGCTCCTTCGCCCTCGGCACCCAGCGCCTTGTGGCACGCGCCAGCGTTGTAGGGCGGGTCGCCCTCGGCCCGCCGTCCGGGTTCTCGTCTTCCCCGATTCGTGACACCTTGGGCAGATAAGCAATGCCACCGGCTTCAGCCGGTGGTTCCGGTCACTCGACCAGGGCAGCAGCGCGCTTCAGCGATCGCGCCTCCGGCGCGCCTTCTCGCCAGCGGGCTTCAGCCGTGGAGCCTGCGCGCGTGCCGACTGCGTGAACGCATCCGTCGAGAAGCCGCCTGAAGACGGCTCCTGTTGCTCCGGCACCACCCCACAACCACCGGCTGAAGCCGGTGGCGAAACCTATTCAGCTCAAGCGGCCCGTTGAGCACGTTGTCAAGCGGCAAACAGATGTGATGCCCCGCGACAACGACTCCCGAGAGCTCGTCGACAACAGCGTCTTCTCGGCGTGCTCTGCGCCCTCTGCGGTGAATCCCTCCTTCCGCCCGGAATCCGTGCCGATCCGTGTAATCTGCGGCTGGTCCTCCTCTTCTCCTGGCCGAATCCGAATCCCGCGGAACCGGGCACGGGCCGCCTGCGTATGCACCTGAGGAGATGAGGGAGACGCTGTAACGCTTGGAGCACGGGAACGAGGAGAGACGCCATGAAGCACGCACTCATCGCCCTTGCAGTCCTCACCATCCTCAGCTTGCCGCTGATTGGTCGCGCCCAGGACGACGCGGCGAACCTGGTCGATCTGCGCCTGCGCTTGCAGCCGGGCGACACGTACCAGCTCACCATGACAACCGACAAGACGATCAACGAGTGGATCCAGAACCTCGAGTCGATCTCGACGTCCACGACTGCCATGTGGCTGACGATGGACGTGATCGCCGTCGACGAGGACGGCACGGCCCGTGTCAAGCTCACGTTCGACCGCGTGGCCACCATGTCGGATGAGGAAGATGAGGTTTCCGAATACGACTCGGAGAACGCCGACGAAGACATCGAGTTCCCGCTCAAGATCTACCAGGCCCTCGTCGGCCAGTCCTTTCAGGTCAAGCTCTCGCCCGCCGGGGAAGTGCTCAAGGTGCTGGAAGCCGATGCCCTGCAAATGGCGCTGGTCAACGCGCTCAGCGGCGGCAAGTCAGAGTTCATGATCAAGACCTCCGGCACGAGAGGCATGGCGTCCGCCTTATTCGGCACGAGCCTGCGTCTTGATCCGATCATGCTGATGGACAGGAAGGGCCTCCGGCGGCTCGCCGCCTCCCTGGTGTTTGTCCGTCCCGACGAGCCGGTCGCGACCGGCCACACATGGGAGCGAGAGAACGACCTGCCCGTCGACTCCTCCATGAAGTGCGACAGCACCTACAAGCTGGCGTCGCACCAGGACGGCGTCGCTACAGTCGAGATCGAGGGCGCCCTGGAACACAATCCTCGTTCGCGCGCAGGAAAACCGGTGATAACCTTCTCGAACACGACGACCTCGATGGAGGGCACTCGGTCCGGCGTCCTGAAGCTCGACGAGGAATCGGGCGTCGTCACCGCCGCCCGGATCACCGACACCATCAAGGGCGAGGTGAAGCCTTCCGAGGAGCCGGACGAAGACGAGCCGAAGGGAAACCCACCAATCACATTCCTGATGGCGATCGACATCGTCACGACGATCAAGTGCGAGAAGCAGCCGTGAGCCGCTGAGCGGGAAGCCGCTCTGCCAGAGACGCCGTCCGCAAGCATCACGAGGGCCCCACCACGGGGCCCTCGTTCTCTTTCGTCAGCAGCCGCCCACCGCGCCCGCCGCTATCGCTTCGGCTCCGACAGGCCCTCTGCTACAATGCTGCCCGCTATCGGTCGACGCACATCTTCACACTGGGAGGAATCGGGCCATGAAGAAGCTGCTCGCAGTCGCCACCGTCCTTGCCGTCCTTGTCCTGTTGTCGTCAGCCACAGCCCGTGCCGGCGACGACAAGATCAACTTCGCGTTCCACCTCGAGGAAGGGCAGTCGTACAAGCTGCTCGTGACCACGGACCAGGAGATCCTTCAGCAGGTCCAGGGCAGGGAGATGAAGGTTCGGCAGACGCTCGGCATCGGCTACACGTTCGCCGTCACGGACGTCGACGACGAGGGCACCGCGACCATCGACGTCACCTTCGGCCCCGTCTCCACGAAAGTCGACACCAGCATGGGCACGTTCGAGTACGACTCCGAAGACCCGCCCGACGAGGTCCCGATGCCCGCCCAGAACATGGCCGCCCTGCTCGGCAAGTCCTTCACCATGAAGCTCACGACCAAGGGCGAGGTCGCCGAGGTGACGGGCACCGAGGCGCTGCTCAACGAGATGCTCGAGCTGATCGACGTCCCCGAGGGGCCGATCAAGGACAAAATGATCGAGGACGTCAAGAAGCAGTTCGGCGAGGCCGGGCTCAAGGAGACCATGGGGAACAGGACGGCCATCTTCCCCGACCAGCCGGTCGGCATCGGCGACTCCTGGACGCGGACGGTCACCGTCTCAGCCGGCCTCCCCATGGTCACCGAGACCACCTACACGCTCGTCGGCCGCGACGACGGCATCGCCACCATCGAGATCGAGGCCACAGTGAAGGCCAACCCCGACGCGGAGCCGATCAGCATGGGCCCGATGACCATGAGGTACGAGCTCGAGGGCACCCAGGAGGGCACGCTCAAGATCGACGAGGCCACAGGCTGGTACGCCGAGGGAACAATGACCAAGAACCTCGAAGGCAAAGTGATCATGAGCGGCATGCCCGGCCAGGAAGGCGAGATGCCCATCGCGATGACGGTCAAGAGCACCATCACGTTCGAGACCGAATAACACCGTGACCCGAAGAACAACACGACCGGGAAACGACCCATGAAACGCACACTCACGGTCCTCGCACTGCTCACGGTTCTCGCTTTTCTGACGCCGAGCAGCGCCCGCGCCGGCGACGAAAAGATCGACCTCCGCTTCCGCTTCGAGAAGGGCCAAACGCTCACGCTCAAGACAACGATGGAGCAAGATATCGTCGTCTGGATCGACGGCAACGAACAAGAAACCCACCAGACGATGGTCATCGGCCAGACGCTGGACGTCAAAGACGTCAACGAGACAGGTACCGCCACGATCGAAGTCACGCTCGGCCCCACGGCCATAAAGATGGAGGGACCGCAGGGCTCGTTCGAGTACGACTCCAAAAATCCGCCTGACGAGGTGCCGCCGCCGGCCATGGCGTGGGTCGCCATGCTCGACGAGAGCTTCACCATGAAAATGACGTCCAAGGGCCGCGTCACGCAGATCACCGGCTTCGACAAGATGCTCGAGCGCCTCTCCGAGACGATCGAGGCCCCCGACGAAGAAACGAAAAACGCGATGATCGAAGACATGAAACGCCAGTTCGGCGATGACGCCATGAAAGAAATGATGGAGACGTCACCGCCTTGCTGCCCGACGAGCCCGTCGCCGTGGGCGACTCGTGGTCGCAGGAGATGACCCTCACGACGATGCTCCCCGCGGTGTTCGAGATAACCGGGACGCTCACCGACCGCACGGACGGTGTCTCGACCGTCGAGCTCGAATGCACCATCAAGCCCCTGCCCGACGCGCCCCCGATGAAGATCGGCCCGCTGAGCATGACATACAAGCTGGAGGGCACCCAGAAGGGGACGCTCAAGATCAACGAGGCCACCGGCTGGTTTGCCGAAGGTGAGATGACGCAGGAGATGGAAGGCGAGATGATCATGAGCGGCATCCCCGGCCAGGACGGCGAGCAGTCGATGCCGATCCTGTTCGAAAGCGTCATCACCTTCGAGAGCGACTAGCCCAGCTCATCACAGGGCCTTGCCGACAGCAGCACGGGCGCTTGGGCCTACCGCGCGGGGACGCTCGGGGCGCCCGCCTTGCGCTGCCTCCGGCCTACCCTTGCACGATTCTTGCTTCTGCTCTGCCCCGGTATCGTTCTGTACGTCCATGCACTGGAGATGGAAAAGGACGAGGCAGCATCATGGCCGATACGATTTGGGGAGAGGTTCAGACCATCCTCGGCAACGACACGTTCGAGGTATTCGTCACCCGCGAGGGCGAGGGCAACGCACACACCTACGGCCCGATGGAGCGGGTCCGCATCGGCGCGCTCACCGACCCCGGCGCCGGCATCGTGCCCAACCCCGACCGCCGGCAGCTCCAGAACAAGAAGGTCCGGTGCGCCGTCCTCGGCCGCGAGTCGACCGACACCCTCGTCGCCGACGTCACCGTCCTCTAGCGCGCTGGGCGCCGACACGAGGGCCTGAGGCCCGAGCCGGCCGGTCCAAGGATCGCCACCCGTCCCTCATTGCGCTGCCCCGGTTCCGCCGCGGGTAGCGTTGCGGTATGACCACACGGTAGAATCGGCGATCCAGCGCAGCCGCACCGGAGTCAGTCCAGTGGCCCTTCGTCCCAAAGAAAGCAGCCGTCCAGCCCACCAAGTCGGCGCTCACTTCAACCCTGAAAACTTCGGCAGTCGTATCGACCGGGTACTCCTGCGCGCCCATGTCGATGCGCCCCTGCTTCCAGACAATCGTCATGCTCCCGTCCGGCTCCTCGAACAGGTGCGTGATGCGCCCGTCCCAGCCCGGCGCCCCGGTTGCATCACAGAACCGCCACGTCCCGTCGCGATCGTACCAGCCGATGTCCACATCATTCGTCCCAGTGTCGATGCACGGTGACCCGGGCTGAAGCTCGTAGTTCCCGTCGAGCAACGGGTCCTCGTCAGTGCACGTGACAGGATCGAACCAGGAGTACTCCGAACCATGATTGATCGCGCAGTACTGAACCACGGACGCCGTCGTCCAACCAACATAGTTGTCAAGGTCCCAGGCAATCGTATTGGTCATGTACAGCGGACCCAGGCAGCAGTCAATCCCGTTGGCGTGCATGTTCGCGTAGTTGCCGTCAAAGGTGCAGTTGATGATCGTCAGGGGCCCGCCCTGACAGTAGATAGCCCCGCCGTTCTCCGCCACGTTGCCCGTCACGATGCAGTTCACCAGCATCGGACTCGCCAGGGAAGCGAACACGCCGCCGCCCTGCCAAAGCCCATAGTTGTCCTTGATAGTACAGCCGATCAGCAGCGGGCTGCCGCCCCCATTGCATGCCACGCCGCCGCCAGCGGCGAAATCCGGCGCTTGGAGGTCCCAGGGGTTCGGTGTACAGTTGGTGATCACGCAGTTGCGGATCGTCGGGCTGCTGTACTGGCAGAAAATCCCGCCGCCGTTCGCGACGCCGTAGGGCCGGCAGTTCTGTATCGTGAAGCCCTCCAGAACGGAATCGCGGCCCTCACCATGCCTGAAGGAAACGCCACGACACTCGTTGCCGCTGTCGATGATCGTCACCTCTGGGCCCGCTTCGCTTCGCACCGTGATCGCCTTCCCCCAGAAATGCAGGTACCCGAAATACGTCCCTGGGCGAACGATGATCGTGTCACCGTGCGTGGCAACGTCGATGGCCCCATGGATCGTCGCGTGGTCGTCCGGAACGTACATCGTAGTTGCATGGACGGGCGTCGAGAACGCAAGAAACGCCGGAAGGAAGAAGGCGAGTGAAATCCACTTCATCGTCAATTACCTGCCTCAAAAACAGTATAGCATGACCACACATCGGAAGCAAGCTGAACCAAACGGTACCCCGAGCATCGCAGACGCGCGACCACCCCGGCTGCCCGCCTGCGCCGGCTCCACCCACCAATACCCCCCAAACAGGACTGAACCCTTTCCCCTGATGGAAGTGGCCCAGTTCTTGCAACCTCCAGACCCGGCGGAGCGTACCCTGTCCCCCCGAAGCGGCGCCAGGATGCGTGCGGCACTGATGAATGCAGCTAACGCCTTGCGAAACAACACGTTGCGGGACGCGCCATGGGCTTCCTGAAAACAGCCTGGCTCGCGATCAAGATGCGCATAGTCTGGTTCATCATCACGGCGGCCGTGATCGCTGGCGCGATCCTCATCTTCGGCCCACGATCGAGGAAGGTCGATACCCTCCGTCGCGTCCTGGCCGACCGCGTCCTCGACGAGGTGATCCGCGACATCGAGCGCCGCTACATCCGGCATCAAGTCCGCAAGAAGCTCGCCGTGCTCGACTTCGGCGGAAAGGGCGGCGACACCATCGCCGACCTGCTCCGCCGACGCTTGCGCCGCAAGGGGATGCTGGTCGAACACCGCAAGTCCGCCTGGAAGGAGGCGCTTGAAAAGGTCGGCATCTCCGGCTCGACGGACTCGCCCGACAAGGCTGCCAAGCTCGCCAAGGAGCTCGGCGCCGAAGCCGCCGTCTTCGGCCGCGTCGAGGAGTTCTCGCGCGACGCCGCCCGCGGCGCCGTCCGCGTCGAAGTCGCCCTCGCCGAAGCCGAGTCCGGCAACGAAGCGATGCGCCGGAGCTACGCCGCGCTCTGGCCGGCCGGCACGCTCGACCGCGTCGAGAACCTCGGCGCCGGGTGGCGCCTGCTCATCTGGCTGGGCGTCGCCGTCCTGCTGCCGATTAGCATCTATCCGGTCGCCCGAGCCGCGCTCGAACGCGAATCGAACGTGCTCACGTTCCTGTTGCTCGCCGGCATGACGATCCTCGACGTGGCCGCAGCCCTGTTCCTGCTCGGCTTCTCCGTGCGGACCGTGTGGGT
>CAZCQN010000005.1:0-46357 GCA_964500825.1 uncultured Verrucomicrobiota bacterium
ACGATCGAGTTGTCCACGAGCATGCCGACGCCGAGGGCGAGGCCGCCGAGGCTCAGCAGGTTCAGCGTGAGGTGTGCTGCCTTGATCAGGGTAAACGTGGCAATGATGGCGGTCGGAATGGCGATGCCGGCAATGATGACCGAGCGCAGATCGCGCAAGAACAGCAGCAGGACGAGCAGTGCGATCGCGCCGCCGATCATCGCGTTGTTCTTGACCATTGCGATCGACTCGCGCAGGAAGTCGGTGAAGTCCAGCGCGATGGTGAACTCGTAGTCGGGGAACTTCGCCCTGAGCTCGTCGAGCCGCGGGTACACCTCGTTGGCGATCGCGGCCGAGTTCGCCCCCGATTCCTTGTTGACCTGGACGAGGACGGCGTCCGCACCTTTGAAACGGGCGTACTCGCGCACCTCCTTGTAGGTGTCCTTGACGGTGGCAACCTCGTGCAGGTAGACGGGCTTGCCGTTGATGCGCTTGACCTCGATCTCGTTGATCTCGTCAACGCTGTCGAACTTGCCCAGGAAGCGGGTTGAGATCTCGGTGCGTTCCTCGTCGAGCCGTCCGCCGGGTTTCTCGACGTTGGCCAGGTCGAGGGCGAACTCGACGTCGGTGAGCGTGACGCCCTTCGCCTTGAGCTTGTACATGTCGACGCTGACGAGGATCTCGCGTTCACGGCCGCCGGTTGCGGTCGCGGAGGCGACACCGCCGATGCGCTCGATCTCGGCGGTGACTTCGTCCTCAACAAAGGTCCGTGTCAGGTAGGCGACATCTTCGGCGTACGCGGGATCGGTCTCGGCGGCGCGCCTCTTCTCTTCGTCGGTCAGCTTCCTGGTGACCGCGAAGATGAGCACGCTTTCCGACGACATCACGTCGAACTTGGCCACCATGGGGTCCTCGGCCCCGTCGGGGAACGCGTCCTTGATGCGGTCAACCTTCTCGCGCACGTCGATGGCTTTCGTGTCGAGATCGGTGCCGTACTTGAACTCGGCGAGGACGAAGCTGGCGCCCTCGCGCGAATAGGAGGTGATCTTCTCGACGTCGGTGAGCGATGCGAGCGCCTCCTCGAGCTTCTTGGTGATCTCGTTCTCGACCTCACCGGGCGCGGCGCCGGGGTAGGGGACCTGCACGGTCACGAGCGGGAAATCAATCTCGGGGAAGAGGTCAATGGGCAGACCGCGGAGCGAGACGAACCCGATGAAGATCATCCCGACGATGATCATCATCGTTGCCAGCGGGCGACGGATTGAGAAGTGCGACACTTTCATCTGGTTACTCGTCCAAGCCGTTCAGGCCGGATGGCGACTCGTCCTTTTCCAGGACGGCGATCGTGTCGCCGTTGGCGAGGTTCTCGACGCCCGCCGTGACGATCTGCTGGCCCGGCCCGACACCCGCAAGCACTTCGATTGATTGGCCTGTCTCGAAGCCGAGCGTCACGGGGCGTTTGACAACCTTCCCTTTCTGGACATGAACAAGCCTGAAGAGCTTGCCGGAGCCCGTGGCGAGTTCGAGCCGGTATGACATCGTCTTCTCCGGCTCGACAAGGAAGACGTAGCGGAACTTGCCCTCCTGCTTGACGGCCGACTTGGGGATCACGGTCACGTCGTGCCGCGTATTGACGGGAATGCGGACGACGGCGAACATGCCGGCCTTGAGCCGGTGGTCGGCGTTGTCGACGGCGAGCCGCACGAGGAAGCTGCGGCTCGCGGGATCGCCCGCCGGGCTGATCGTCTCGATGCTGCCCGTGAACTCGTCGTCCGGGTAGGCGGGGACACGGAACGTCGCGTCGTAGCCGCGCCGGATCTGCCCGATGCGGCTCTCGCCGACCTCGACGTCGACCCACATCTCGTCGAGGTCCACCACACGCGCCAGGCGCTGGCCGACCGCGACGAACTCGCCTTTGTCGAAGGCGACCTCGGCCACGAGCGCGTCGTCGAGCGGCGAACGGACCGTCGCCTTCGCCAGGTCGCTCGTGGCGATCGCGACCGTCTGCGTTGCCTCCTCGATGCGCGCTTCGTAGAGGGCCACCTGGGCGTCGGTCTCCTCCTTGCGCGTAACGAGATCGTCCCACACCTTGTCCGAGATGATCTTCTGCTCGTGCAGGGGCCGGTTGCGCTCGATCTCGGCGGCCAGACGCTTCTGGGTCGCCTGGTTCTGGGTCAGGCCGGCCTGCGCGACCTTGAGCGAGGCTTGCGCCTGGCTCAACCGCCGCTCGTAATCGGCCGGGTCGATCGACGCGATCCGGTTCTTCGTCTGCTCGTCGGCGGGCACGTCGGGTTCAACGTACAGCCGCTGGCCCTCCGTGGCGTGCTTCTCGACGACGCGGCCGCCCACCTCGGCGCTGACCCACACGTCGCGTACGGGCACGACCGAGCCCGGCGCCGTAAGGTACCGTTCGATGGTGCCCGTCTCGACCTGGCCGACGCGGACGGGCTTCGGCGGCTTCTGGTCAGACTTCGCCTTCTTATCAGGTTTTGCGCAGGCGGCGCCGGCAACGGCCAGCGACACGACGGCTGCTATCACGAGGAACTGCTTCACGGGTGTTTCTCCGGGTGCGAGGCGCTGTCAGTCTCGTGTAGGGCTGATGCAACCTTCTTCTCTAGGAGTTTCTCGATCTGGCGGTACAGCTCGAGCCAGTTCTGCTGCATCTCGGGCGATACGTTCTCGAGCATGTAACGGAACAGGTCGGCACGTACCTTCAGCACCCCGTTGACGGCCTCGCGGCCGTGGGGCGTGATCTCGACGAGCACCTGGCGACGGTCCTCTGTGCTGCGGGCCCTGCTGGCGAGCTCCTCGGCCTCGAGCTTGTCGACGATCGACGTCACGGCGGCCGTGCTGACCCTGAGCCGCTCAGCGAGGGCGCTCATCGTCAGCGGCTCGTCACGGCCCAGCGCCCTGAGCGCGTTGAAGCGGTTGGGCGACAGGTCGGCCTTGTCCATCTCCCTGGAGGTGAGGCGGAAGATGGTCGCCGTCATGCGGTCGACGATTTCGAGCAGCTCCGTGACAATCGGGTCAACGCGCGCTGAATCACCGCCATCCACTCTTCTGTCCTCCAAAACCACAGGAACCGCCAGCAATAACTAAGCCACCTTGAAAATTAACAGCCTTAACTATCTTTGTCAACCGCGGAAATGCTGAGTCGGTTCCCCCACTGCCCCTCCCTGGGAATCAGAGGCGAAGAGAATCAGGGGACGGTGCAGGCCGTGCATCCGTGTGCGGTACAGTGGCAATGCTGCCGCTTTGCCTGTTCGGAATTGAGTGCGCAGGTGCCGTGGCAGGGCCGGTTGCACGTTGTCGTGGCGGCGGTTCCTATTGACCGGCTCGCCCGACGGCGGCTATAGGTATGCGTCTGGCGCTTAGAAGGCAACGGCTGGCCTGCGGATTCCTGCCGGGCTTGTTGCCAGGGCGCTGGGCGTGCGGGTGCTGTGCTGGACGGGCGAGGGAGGACGTGACAACGGTGAGGCGCTTCTATCTTCTGGTGACCTGTTTTCTGATGGGCTTTGTCATTCTGGGGCTCGAGCTGCTTGGTTTTCGCCTCTACGGCCCCGTGTACGGCTACTCGAGTTACGTGGCCGGCACGCTCATCGGTGTCATTCTGGCTGCGTTGTCGCTCGGGTACGTGATCGGCGGGCGGCTGGCCGATCGCGCGCCGCGCCCTCCGGTCCTGTATCGGCTTCTCGTGATTGCCGGCCTGCTGCTGGTAGCGTTCTGCTTCGTCTCCAGGGCCCTGCTCGACTGGTTCTTCTTCAAGTTCGAGTTCATTACGGGGCTGATCCTCGTGACCGCAGTGGCGTTCGGGCCGATCATGGTCCTGTTGAGCGTGACGTCGCCGTTCATTATCCGGCTCGTGGCGGTCGAGGATCGCGTGGGAACGGCCGCGGGGACGATCTACGCGCTCTCGACGGTGGGGAGCATTCTGGGCTCGTTCATCACGCCGTTCGTGCTCGTGCCCGGCATCGGTGCGCACATGACGCTGGTCATCATGACCGGCGTCGTGCTCGCCGTCGGCGTCATCGGGCTTCTCGGACTGCGGCGCACGTGGGCGATGGCGCTGCTGCCGCTCGGTTTGACGCCGCTGTCGTTCTCGGAGCAGCCGGAGAACGTCGTCCTGCAGATCCAGAGCCCGTACAGTGACCTGCAGGTCGAGCAGCGCGAAGGGGGCAAGCCGTACATCTTGGCGGTGAACAACTGGGCTTGGTACTCGCGCGGGGTGGCGGCGGGCTCGATGGAAACGGGGAGCTACTTCGACTTCTTTCTGCTCGGGCCGAAGCTCGTGCCGGTGCGCGAGATGGCCGTGCTGGGAATGGGGGCAGGCACGTCGGTCATGCAGTTCCAGCACTTCTACGGCGACCGGATCCACATCGACGCGGTTGAGATCGACCCCTGGGTGGTCAGGATCGCGAAGGACAAGCGCTACTTCGGCGTCGAGGAAGGCCCGAGCGTAACCATCCACACGAAGGATGCCCGCCCGTACCTTCGGACGTGCGAGAAGGAGTACGATCTCGTCGAGATCGACATGTACCAGGGTGGGCCGCTCATCCCGTTCTACGTCACCAGCGTCGAGTTCTTCGAGCTCGTCAGTGAGCGGATGTCGGACAACGGCCTGGCGGTCACGAACGTGCTTGCGCTCGGCAATGACAGAGTGCTCGTCGCGTGCGTCATCAAGACGTTGCAGGAGGTCTTCCCCAGCGTCTACACGCTGCGGACGAGGACGAACTACATGCTGTTCGCGTTCAAGAAAGAGACGCCGCTGGCGCTCGTGCGGCGTCGGCTCGAGGCGCTTCGCGGCGGCGAGTTAGCTGCCATCGCCGGCCGCGCGAGCGGGATCACGACGCCGGAGCCGTATCCGGGCGCGCACGTGTTCCGCGACGACGACGCGGACATCGCGCGGATCACGTTCAACATGGTGCGGCGGGACGCGAACAGGCGCCGGCTGCACCAGAAGCGCTGAGATGGACGCGTCGCTCGAGACGAGCATGCAGCAGAAGCGGCGCCTCGTTGAGGAGGCGCTCGGACGCTGCCTCCCATCCGGCCCGGAGACCCCCACGCCGCTCGCCGACGCGATGCGCTACGCGGTTATTCCCGGCGGGAAGCGTCTGCGGCCGGTGCTGTGTGTGGCGGCGTGCGAGGCGTGCGGGGGCGATCAGGCGGCGGCGATCGCGCCGGCATGCGCCGTCGAGCTCGTGCATGCGTTCTCGCTCGTGCACGATGACCTGCCGGCGATGGACGACGACGATGTGCGCCGCGGCCGGCCAACGCTGCACAAGGTCGCAGGCGAGGCGATAGCCATCCTCGCGGGCGATGCGCTGCTGAGCCTCGCGTTCGGCGTGATCGCCGACGACGATTGTCTGGACGGCACGCAGAAGGTGGCCGCGCTTCGGGAGCTCACATGGGCGGGCGGCCATTCGGCCCTCGCCGGCGGCCAGGTGCTCGACCTGGAGGCCGAGGGGAAAGGCGCGACGCCTGAGGCGCTGGCCCAGATTCACGAGAAGAAAACGGCCGCGCTCATCACGGCGTCGGCCGTCATGGGCGGCATCGCGGCCGAGGCTGGCCCGCAACAGCTCGAGGCGCTCCGCACGTACGGCCACCACCTCGGGATGGCGTTCCAGATCGTGGACGACGTCCTCGACGTCGTCGGCGACGAAGCGAAGCTCGGCAAGAAGGTCGGCGCCGACGCGGTGCACGACAAGGCGACTGCCGTTGTCGTGCACGGCCTCGACGGCGCGCGCGCGTTGGCGGCTGAACACGTCGAGAAGGCGCTCGCGGCGCTCGAGCCGTTCGGCGAGCGCGGTGCGCTGCTCGGGGCGATCGCGCAAGAGATGCTCGCGCGGGAACGCTGAGGCGTCCCGTGTGTCAAGACAGGTGCGCACACGGCTGTTGATTCCGCGGCGTGCCCGGTGCTAGTGTACGGCCGGCCGGGCAACAGCCGGTTCATTCGGCGCATAGGAGGCGAGTGGTTCGATGGGCAAGATCGTAGCACTTCTCTGGATCGGCGCGATCCTCTTCGGCGGCTTCTGGTTCGGCTATTACGAAGAAGGTGCGAACCGCGACATCACGATCGAGATGGATCTCAAGATGGCAAGCCGTGGAGCGCCTTTCCGGATGAGTTTCGACAAGCTGTACGCCTCCGGGAACAAGCTTGCAGTCGATTTCGACTTCAAGTCGAGGCAGTTCAACAGCCACGGCAGGATGATCTTCGACATGGCCAAGAAGAAGCGGATCATGATGTTCGATGCTGTGAAGGCGTACGACGAGACATCGTTCGACTTGGTGGACAAGAGCGAGTGCGAGCCTGCAGAGACGATGTTCCTCATGGGAGAGGAGGATCTAGAGCGGCTCGCTGGCAGTAAGACAATCGCCGGTTACAGGTGCCACGCTTTCACTGCGAAGGAGGGCGGTCGTGAGGTGGGGAAGGGGTGGTTCACCTACCAGATCCGGCTCGGTCGCTCGCACGTGGCGCTGGTCAACAAGCTCATCCGAATGGAGTCCGATGAACCGTCTTTCTTTGGGGGTGATTCCTCCGAGAAGGAACGGAAGCAGTACTCGGGCTTTGACTACTTCCCGCTTCCGCTGTCAGCCCGTATGCCCATGGACGGAGGGCAGATCGCCATCGAGGTGAAGAGCATCTCGCGTGACAAGATCGACAAGAGCGTCTTTGAGGTTCCGAGCGACTACGACGAAACCGGGTCAGAGGAGCTGCAGAAACGCTTGATTCGCCAGATGTCCGGGGCCGGCGGAAGCTAGATCCTCAGCTACGAGGCACCATCGTGAGCAAACCCAACTGCACGTTCGCCGTTATCGGCGGCAGCCAGGCGTACACGCTGCTGCGCGAGCATAAGATCGTCGGCAAGCGGCTCGGACCGGCTGAGACGCCGTACGGGCCGAGCCAGGCGCTCTACCTCGTCGAGGATGACGGCGCGAGGTTTTTCTTTCTGTCACGCCATGGCGAGGAGCGCTACCACGTCACGGCGCCCTTCATTAACAACCGGGCGAACATCTACGCGCTCAAGGACCGGGGCGTCGAGTGGATCGTGTCGTGGAGCGGCCCGGGGATCATCAACCGGCTGTACCAGATCGGCGACCTGGTGATCGCCGACGACGTGCTCGACGAGACGCACGGCCGGCCGAGCACGTTTTTTGAGGGGAAAGGCTGGGGCTTCATCCGGCAGAACCCGGTGTTTTGCCCGCAGCTCGCCAAGGTTGTGCACGAGGCACTCGTCGGGCTCGACGTCGGGCACATCGTCGGCGGGACGTACGTGTGCACGCGCGGCCCGCGGCTCGAGACGCCCGCCGAGGTGCACAAGTACCGGATCCTCGACGCGGACTTCGTCGGCATGACCGTGGCGCCCGAGTGTTTTCTCGCACGCGAGCTCGAGATGAGTTACGTCTCCCTCTGCTACCTGACGAACCTGGCGGAGGGCATCCGGGAACGCGACTACCAGCCGGGCGAGCTTTTTGAGGGCCTGCTGCCGCCCGACAACAAGGAGCGTGTCGACACGGCCGTGGGCCTCCTGCCGAAAATCGTCACCGAGGTGGCGCGGCGCATCGCGCGCGTCAAGCGCGATTCCCCGTGCGCCCGGTCGATGGAGCGCTACCGCCGCGCCGGGATCCTGCCCGAGGACTGGCATGAGTGGATCTCGGTCCCTGCTGATTCGGGCTGATCGCGCCGTCACGCTCGACGGACCGCCCCTCAACAGGGCGGCCGTCGTCGTCGGGGGCGACGCGATCGCGGCCGTCGGCCCGTCGGCCCAGATCGAGGCGCGAAGCTGGGATGCCGAGACCATCGACCTGTCCGGCCTGACCCTTCTTCCCGGGCTCATCAACGCGCACTGTCACCTCGACTACACCTGCCTGCGGGGCGAGCTTGCCGCCGGCGACTCGTTCGCGAAGTGGGCGTGGGCGATCATCTCGGCCAAGCGCCGGCTGCAACGCGCCGACTACGAGGCGTCGGTCCGCAGCGGGCTCGACGAGCTTGTTCGCACCGGCACGACGACGGTCTTCGAGGTGTCAAGCTCGTACGCCATCGTCCGCGCAGCGCGCGAGACGCCGGTGCGCATCGCGTTCTTCGGGGAGGTGCTCGGCCTGAATCCGTTCGCGGCGGGCCGCCGAATGCGGCGGTTCCGGCAGGCCGTCGCGGCAGCGACGAGCGAGAACGTCGTCGGGCGCGGAATGGCGCCGCACGCGGTCTACTCGGTCTCGAAGCGCCTCATGAAGCTGATCGGCCGCGAGCTGAAGCGCCGCCCGATGCCGATTACGGTCCATCTGCTCGAGAGCCTTGACGAGCCGCGGATCAACCCGTGGTTCGATGCGCGCCATGCCGTCAAGATCCTCGACCGCCGCGACCTGGTCAGCCGCTCGCTGCTGGGCGTGCACGTGAACTACCCCGGCGACGACGACGTGGCGATCCTGGCCGCGCGGGGCGCGTTCGTCGTGCACTGTCCCGGCAGCCACCGCTTCTTCGGCTACGACCCGTTTCCGGCCGAGCGGCTGCGCAGTGCCGGGGTACCGATCTGCCTCGGCACCGACAGCGCCGCGAGCAACGAGCGGCTCGACATGCTGCGCGAAGTGCGCCTTTTCCTGGAGGCGCATCCCGCCTTCACGCCGGACGAAGCGCTGCACATGGCGACGACGACTCCGGCACGCTTCCTCGGGTTTGACGGACGCCTGGGCGTCCTGAAACCAGGGGCGCTGGCCGACCTGATCGCCGTGCCGACGCCGCCTTGTCCCATCGAGAAGACGTGTGCTAGCGTTGTCGAGCACGACGGCGAGGTGCCCTGGGTCATGATCGGCGGCGAGGTTGTTCGTCGCCCAGAGCCGTAGTTGTGGGATGAACGAGTACCTCAAGCTCCTGACGCTCGAGCGCGGCGACCGCCGCATGCGCCTCCGCTCGCCCGCCAAGATCAACCTTTTCCTCGAGCCGCTGCGCAAGCGGCCGGACGGCTACCACGAGATCGTCACCGTGATGCAGACGATTGACCTGTGCGACGAGCTTGAGATCGAGCTCGGCGGCACCGGGATCGAGCTCGAGTGTGATGACCCCGAGCTGCCGCGTGGTCCGGAGAATCTCGCTTACCAGGCGGCCGAGGCGTTCGCCGGAGCGACGCGACTCGAGCAGGGCGTCCGCATCCGGCTGTCGAAGCGGATCCCGGTCGGCGGCGGCTTGGGCGGTGGGAGCAGCAACGCCGGAACGACGCTGCTCGGGCTGAGCGCGCTGACCGGGTGGCCGCTGAGCCCGCGCCAACTTGGCCGGATGGCGGCGTTGTTGGGTTCGGACGTATCGTTTTTTCTTTATGGTGGAACAGCCTTGTGCCGGGGGAAAGGTGAACGGGTGAAGGCGCTGAAGCCCGCGCCCGAGTTCTGGATTGTGCTGGTGACACCAGCCATGAGGGTCTCGACTCGGCTGGCTTACGAACGGCTCACTTTTGACTTGACAAAGCGCCATGGTGTCCGCAGAATGTTACGATCAATCAACGATTCCGATGTGTGTGCGCTCCGCGAGAGCCTTCACAATGGCCTCGCCGAGGCGGTCTTCGGGCAATACCCGCCTCTGGAGCGGCTTCACAAGGAGGTGACAGGAGAAGGCCTGCCCTATTCACAGCTTTCTGGAAGCGGTTCGACTCTGTACGGAGTCTGCTGCAGTGGAGCCGAAGCGACCGCGTTGAGGCACCAATTGCGGCGTCGGTTGTCCGGCGATGTCTTTGTTGCAGTAGCGAGGAACCGACTCGCGCCAGCCAAGGAGATCGGGAATGGAAATCACCGAGGTGAGGATCAGCCTAAGGGAGGCAGGCAATAGGAAACTGAAGGCTTTTGCCGCGGTCACGTTCGATGACGATTTCGTCGTGCGCGACATCAAGGTGATCGAGGGACGGCAGGGGCTGTTTGTCGCGATGCCGAGCACGAAGGTCACTGATAACTGCCCCGCCTGCGGCAGGAAGAACCCCCTTCGAAGCGAGTATTGCAGCCATTGCGGCCACAATCTAAGCGACGCCGGGCACATGAGTGATCCTGCCGACCAGCGCGAGGAGCACCGCGACATTTGCCATCCCATCCGGTCCGAATTCCGGCACTACATCCAAACGCAGATCGTGAACGCCTACCTGCAGAAGGTGGGTGCCGCCGCAGAGCAGCCCGGCCGGCGCACCTACTGAGGTGTCCGTTCCGGGCGGGCTGGACGTGCGTTCGCGGCGGTCCGGCCAGCCCCGGCGATGTCCGGCCCGGGCACCGTTTTTTGTTGACACTCGTCGGTGACACACCATATACGGATGTGTTTCGACTTCTCTCGTGGAAGCGGCTGTGTGTAGTGGCGGCACCCGGCCGAGCGGATGGGGCGTCGCCAAGCGGTAAGGCACGAGACTTTGGATCTCGCACCGGAGGTTCGAGTCCTCCCGCCCCAGCCAGAGGCCTCCGGTGCTAGTCTGCGAAGTAGCTTCGCTATGTAGCACGAGCACGCGTCAATGGGAGTGAGCGGGAGCGAGCGCCTCTCGCCCGCAGGGTACCATGCACAGAGAGATTAAGCTGTTTTCAGGCCTGGCGAACACCGAGCTGGCGGACAAGATCAGCAAGCGGGTCAACGTCCCCCTTGGCCAGATCGAGATCTCGCGCTTCCCGGACGGCGAGGTGTTCATCCGGATCCTCGAGAACGTCCGGGGCTGGGACGTGTTTGTTATACAGCCGACGGTGCCCGACCCGAACGAGAGCCTCATGGAGCTGCTCGTGATGATCGACGCGTTCCGGCGCGCGTCGGCCGAGCGGATCACGGCCGTGATCCCCTGTTATGGCTACGCGCGGCAGGACCGGAAGGATCAGCCGCGGGTGCCGATCTCGGCGAAGCTTGTGGCGAACCTGATCGTGGCGGCCGGGGCGAACCGGGTGCTCACGGTCGATCTGCACGCGGGGCAGATCCAGGGCTTTTTCGACATCCCGCTCGACAACCTGTACGCATTCCCGGTGTTCAGCGACTACATCCGGGCGATGAAGTTGAAGGATCCGGTGGTTGTCTCGCCCGACGTGGGTGGGCTCAAGATCGCCGCGTCCTACTCGAGCCACCTCCGGCTGCCGCTGGCCGCGGTTGACAAGCGGCGGCTGAACGACATGGAGGTGGCCGCGACCGGCATCATCGGCGACGTCAAGGGGTGCGACGTGGTGCTCGTCGACGACATGGTCACCACGGCGGGCTCGCTCGCGGAGGCGGCGCGGATAGCCAAGGAGTTCGGCGCGCGCGACGTGTACGCGTGCGTCACCCACGGCATTCTCGTCGGCCCGGCGATGGAGCGGCTCGAGGCGTCGCCCATGAAGCGACTTGTGATCACCGACACCGTGAGATCGAACGGGTGCGAGGAGCGGTCGAGTTTCGACGTGCACCGCCTGACCGTGTCGGACTTGCTCGGGCAGGCGATTATCCGGATTCATCGGAGCGAGTCAGTTAGCTCACTGTTCTTCTGACCCGACTACGGCGCGTCACCCTGTTGACGGCTCAAGATTGGAGCGACATCTATGGCAGGAATCAGTTTGAAAGCCGAGCGCCGCGACCGGTTCGGCAAGGAGCAGGCGCGCAAGTTGCGCCGCGACGGCAAGGTGCCCGGCATCGTGTACGGTCGCCATATCGAGGAGCCGATCCCGATCGAGCTCGACGAGCGCGAGGTTTTCGGCCTCACGCACGGCAGCCACGCCGGCTCGATCGAGAGCATCGTGATCGACCTCGAGATCAAGGACGGGCGCAAGAAGATCAAGCGGCCGGCGCTGATCAAGGAGGTGCAGACGGACCCGCTTCGTGGTATCGTGCTGCACGTCGACTTGAACGAGATCTCGCTCACCGAGCGGATCCACACTCGCGTGCCGGTCATCGGCAAGGGCGAGTGCAAGGGCGAGAAGCTCGGTGGGATCCTGGAACAGGTGATCCGCGAGATCGAGATGTCGTGCTTGCCGGCGGATATGCCCGAGGCGATCACGGTGGACGTGTCGGAGCTCTTGCCGCACCAGTCGATCAAGGTGGGCGATCTCGACCTGGGAGACAAGGTTGAGGTCCTCACCGACAAGAGCCAGCCGCTGTTCACCGTCATCGTGCCGCGCGTCGTCGCGGCCGAGGTCGCCGAGGAAGCAGCCGAGGAAGGCGCGGCCGAGGAAGAAGGGGCCGAGCCGGAGGTGATCGGCGAGGAGACGCCCAAGGCCGAGGAGAAGTAGCCGAGGCGGCCGATCGCGGGCGGCATGGCTCCGGCCGAACCGATGATAGTCGTGGTTGGACTTGGCAACCCGGGGAGGCGGTACCGGCGCACGCGGCACAACATCGGGTTCCGCGTCGTCGACGAACTGGCGCGTCGGCGTGGGGCTCGGTTGCGGCGCTCATCGAGGTGGGCCGCCCGCATGGCGCGGCTCGACGAGGCGGGTCGTCCCGTGTTCCTCGTCGAGCCGCAGACATATATGAACCGCAGCGGCCTCGCCGTGCGTGCGGCGATCTCGGCGCTCGGCGTCGTCGACGAGCTGCTCGTTGTGCTTGACGATGTGTACCTGTCGCTTGGGCGGCTCCGTGTTCGCCGCGGCGGCGGCGACGGCGGCCATAACGGTCTGCGGTCGATCATCGACGAGGTCGGGTCGAGCGACTTCGCCCGGCTGCGCGTCGGCGTGGGCACCTCGTCGGCGGGCGAGCTCAGCGACCACGTGCTCAGCAGGTTCGAGCGGTCGGAGCGTTCGCTCGTGCGCCGTATCGTGGCTGCAGCGGCCGACGCGGCGGCGACGGTGATCGACGAGGGTGTCGAGTCGGCCATGAACAAGTTCAACGGGATTGACCTGGCCACGGACGGGTTACACGAAGCCCTGGAGGAGTCGGTTTGAACGCGTACGAGTGCATGTACATTATCCAGACGAACCTCTCTGACGAGGAAACGGACAAGGCGAACGCCCGGATCGCCGAGGAGATCGAGAAGCGAGGCGGCTCGGTGGTTCACCGCGAGCGGCTCGGCAAGAAGCGGCTTGCCTACCCGATCGCCAAGCACGACGACGGCACATACCACCTGATGTATTTCGAGCTCCCGCCCGGCGAGATCACCGCGTTGCGCGCCGCGTATCGGCTCCACCCGCGCCTGCTTCGTTCGCTGATCTTGCGCAAGGAGCCCGAGGAGATCCCGAAGCCGCACAAGCGCGGGCCTGCGCGGTCCGAGAAGGCCGAGACGGCCCCGGAGACAACGCAAGAGGAACCGACCGGCGGCGAGCAGGACCAGGCTGAGGCGCCGACGACCGAGCCCGAGGCCCAGGCCGAGCCGGCGGCCGAGCAACCACCTGCCCCGTCGGGGTCGGAAGCGGAGCCGGATCGACAGGAGTAAGTCATGGCGAGTCTGAACAAGGTCTTCCTGATGGGCAACCTCACGCGGGATCCCGAGCTGCGCTACACGCCGGACGGCACGCCGGTGGCCGATCTGCGCTTGGCGGTAACGGAACGCTACACGAGCCGCAGCGGCGATCAGGCGGAGAACACGCTGTTTATCGATGTGGTGGCGTGGCGCCGGCAGGCCGAGACGGCGAGCGAGTTCCTCTCGAAGGGCCGACCCGTGCTCGTCGAGGGGCGCCTCAAGCTCGATGAATGGGAGAACCAGCAAGGCGAGAAGCGCTCAAAGATCCGGGTCGTCGCCCAGCGCATCCAGTTCCTCGGCAGCCCGCGGGGCGCCGAGGGCGGCGATGCTCGCTCGTCGGCTGGCGCCGCGCGGGATCGTCCCCCGGCCCCGGCCGAGAAAGCCCCGGACGAGGTGCCCGGCCCCGAGGACGTGGGCGAGGACGATATCCCGTTCTAGGCCGCCCGTGGCGGGCTGGTGCGGCAACGAGCAGGACGAGAACAGAAGGGAGAGACAACGCACATGGGGAAGCGATTCACCCGGCGCGGCCCGTTCCGCCGGAAGCGGTGCCGGTTCTGCGTGGATAAGATCAAGACGGTTGACTACAAGGACGTGCAGCGGCTGCGCAAGTGCGTGACCGACCGCGGCAAGATCATCCCGCGGCGGATTTCGGCCACCTGCGCGCGCCACCAGCGCCAGTTGACGGTGGCGATCAAGCGCGCACGCTACCTGGCCATGTTGCCGTACGTGGCCGACTAAGGGTGCAGGCAACAGGGATACAGCGATGGACATACTGCTGATCAAGGACGTTGACAAGCTCGGACGCGAGGGCGACATCGTTACGGTCGCCGACGGGTACGCGCGCAACTACCTGATCCCGCGCAAAATCGCGATGACCGCGAGCGCCCAGGCGGTCAAGCTCCAGAAGAAGATCCGGGCCGAGCGGATCGCCAGAGAGGCGGCCGAACAGCGCGACTTCGAGGAGCTGGCCGAGAGACTATCGAATGTTTCGGTCACCATCCCCGTCAAGGTAGGCGAGGACGAGCAGCTCTACGGGTCGGTCACCGGGCAGGATATCGCCGAGTTGCTCAAGGAAGAAGGGTTCGCGATCGACCGGAAGAAGATCGTTTTGGAGAACCCGATCAGGGCCCTCGGCGTCTACGCAATAGAGATCCGGCTTCATCCGGAGGTCGCCGCGACGGTCAAGTTGTGGGTTGTCAAGGAGTAGCCACGGGCCTCGGCGCGGTGACCGTGCAGGGTTCGTGCCATGGCGCGCACACGTTGATGGAGCTGCTGCGGGGGAGGTTGCGGAATGGCTCCTGAGCCGCTCGCCGACAGTATCCGGCTTGACAAGGTTCCACCGCACGACCTCGACGCGGAGATGGCCGCGCTCGGGTGCGCGCTCATCGACCGCGAGGCGCTCGACAAGATAGGCGAGCACCTCCAGCCCGAGATGTTCTATCACCGGCCCCACCAGACCATCTGCCGCGTGCTGCTCGAGCTGTACGAGCGCCGGATGGACGTGGACTTCAACACGGTGGCCGAGCGCTTGCGTACGCTCAGTGTGCTCGACGAGGTTGGCGGCGCCATCTACCTGACGGACCTGATCGACCGCGTCGCCACGGCCGCGCACGTCGATTCGTACATCCGCATCGTGCGCGGCAAGTACCTGCTCCGGTCGCTCATCACGGTATCGACCCAGGTTGTTGGGCGCTGCTACACGAGCGCCGAGGAGCCCGAGGATCTGCTCGACGAGGCCGAGCGCGCCATTTTCTCGATCGCCGAGAAGAAGGTGGCGGAGAGCTACCGCGAGATGAAGCCGCTGGTGTCGGGGACCGTGGACACGATCGAGCGGCTCTGGGAAGACCAGCATTACGTCACGGGCGTCCCCAGCGGGTTCCACGACGTGGACGAGCTCACGAGCGGCTTTCAGAACTCGGAGATGATCGTCATTGCCGCGCGGCCGTCGATCGGCAAGACGGCGCTCTCGCTGCAGATCGCCGAGCACTGCGCCGTCGACCGCAAGATCCCGGTGGCGATCTTCAGCCTCGAGATGGCCGCGGAACAGCTCACGCACCGGCTCCTGTGCTCGCGCTCGCGCATGAACGCGCAGGACGTGCGGCGCGGCATCTTCAAGAAGGACAAGTGGCCCGACATCGTCAAGGCGGCGAACGAGCTGACGCTCGCGCCGATCTACGTCAACGACACGCCGAGCCTGACCCCGCTGCAGCTTCGGGCGGTGGCGCGGCGGCTCAAGGCGACCAACGACGTCGGCCTGGTCATCGTCGATTACCTCCAGCTCATGACTGCGGGCCTGCGGCGTCAGGAGAACCGCCAGCAAGAGATCTCGGAGATCTCGCGGTCACTCAAGGGCCTCGCGCGCGAGTTGAAGGTGCCCGTGATTGTCTGCAGCCAGCTCAACCGCGAGGTCGAGTCGCGCCCCGGGCGGCGGCCGCAGTTGTCGGACCTGCGCGAGTCGGGCGCGATCGAGCAGGACGCCGACGTCGTCATGCTGCTCGCGCGCCCGGACTTCTACGATCCGAACGACCACCCCGGGGTCGCGTCCGTGATTCTGGCCAAGCAGCGCAACGGCCCCACTGGCGAGGCGAAACTTACGTTCCTGAAGAAGTACACCCGGTTCGAGCCGCTTGCCCGGGCCGGCGCCGCGCGTTCCGCAACGGGCGCTGAGGGGAGCCCGCTGGCCGGCGGCGAGGAGCCGTTCGATGTCGACATCTAGCCGGCCCGCCCGCGGCGGGCACGCCCGCCTGCGGCGGGCAAGCTTGTGACGCTCGCGTTCACTGACGAGAGGAGGATGGGATGCTGAGACGCTTCGCCCTGCTGTGTGGACTCGCCGTCTTTGTTCTGCCCTGGGTGCCGGCGCGCGCGGCCCAGGAGGGCCCGTCACTCGAAGGGCAGATTGTGCGCGACATCGAGCTGCGGGGCCTCCAGCGCACTCGGCGGCAACTCGTCCTGTACAAGATCAAGACGCACGTCGGCGAGCCGTACTCGTCCGACACCGTCAGCGCCGATGAGCGCCGCCTCATCGAGAGCGGGTACTTCCGCACCGTCTCGGTCATGGTGCAGCCGCTCGAGGACGGCGTGGGTGTGATCTTCAGCTTCCGCGAGAAGCCGACAGTCAAGGCCATCCTCTTTGAGGGGAACGAGCGATACAAGACGGCCAGGCTGCGCAAACGGATCCCGATTGGACGCGGCGAGATCTATGACGAGGTCGCGCTCGTCGAAGGGATCGCCGAGATCTATGATCTCTACGAGAAGAAGGGCTACTACGACATCTCGGTCGTGCACAAGCCCGAGTATGACCCGGAGGCGAACGAGGTCACGGTGGTCATCGCGGTGCGCGAGGGCCGGCGGGCGATTGTGTGCGACATTCAGTTCGTTGGCGCGGAGCACACGACGCGGCGCACGCTGCTGCGGCTGATGAAGACGAAGCGGCGCAACGCGCTGAGCTGGCTCACGGGCCGCGGCAAGCTGCGGCGCGAGGTGCTCGAGGACGACATGTTCCGGCTCGCGGCCCACTGGCGTTCGCTCGGTTTTCTCGACGTGAAGATCGACGAGCCGGTCGAGGAGTTCATCGAAGGGCGCACGGATGCCGTGCGGCTCATCGTCACCGTGCGCGAGGGGCCCCGGTACCGGGCCGGCACGACGTTGTTCTCGGGTTTCCGTGCGTTCCCCGAGGAGGCGCTGCGGGCGCAGTTGGTCTTGCACGAGGGCGACGTGCTGGCGGCCCACAAGGCGACCGAACAACGGCGCGCGATCTCCGACTTCTACTCGCAGCGCGGCTACGTCGATGTGCTCGTGTCCGAGCGGCTTTCGCCGGGTGAAGGCGAGCACGTGCTCGACATCCGCTACGAGATCGAGGAGAACAAGCGCATCCGCATCGGGCGCGTCGAGATCACCGGCAACCTGGTGACCAAGGACAAGGTGATCCGGCGCGAGATCAGCCTGGTGCCCGGCGATTATTACGACGGGGTGAAGCTGCGCAGGTCGCACTCGCGGCTGATGAACCTGCGGTACTTCGAGTCGGTCGACATGCTGCTCGAGCCGACCGAGCGCGAGGACGTGCGCGATCTCATCGTGGTCGTAGGCGAGATGCCCACCGGGCGTCTTATGGGCGGCATGGGCTTCAGCTCGATCGACAAGCTGATGGGCACGTTCGAGATCGCCCAGTCGAACTTCGACCTCAAGAACTGGCCGTCGCTGCGCGGCGCCGGCCAGAAAGCCCGCCTCAAGTTCACGTTCGGCACGAATCGGCGTGACGCCGAGCTGAGCTTCACGGAACCGTGGTTCTTCGACAGGCAGCTCGCGTTCGGGCTCGTGGTGTTCGCGCGCGACTACCTCACGCCCGAGGACTACGACGAGAGCCAGGTCGGTTTCACCGTGCAGTTTTCGAAGATGCTGTGGCGCCGCATCAGGGGCACGATCAGCTACACGCTCAAGGAGGTCGAGATCGAAGCCGATGAGGACGCCTCGGAGCTGATCCGGCGCGAGGAAGGCACGAAAACCGTCGGAAGCCTCACGGCGCAGGTTGTGCGCGACACGCGTGACAGCTTTTTCATGCCGACGCACGGCTACCGGCTGCTCGTGGCCGAAGAGGTCGGGGCCGACGTGCTCGGCAGCGACGACGAGTTCCACAAAGAGACGCTCGCGGCGACGTACCACGTCTCGTTCGTCGAGGGGCACGTGGTCCGGCTGCGGGGCGAGCTCGGCGCGGTCGAGGAGTTTGGCGATTCGGATGACGTGTCGATCTTCGAGCGGCTGTTCCTCGGCGGCGGTCGCACGATCCGCGGGTTCGATTTCCGCGAGGTGGGTCCCAAGGACGAGCTGGGCGAACCGGTGGGGGGCAAGTCGAGCCTGCTGCTGTCGGTCGAGTACACCTTCCCGCTCGTCGACCCGATCCGCGGGGCGGTGTTCTACGACACAGGCAACGTGTGGGAGCAAGCGTATACCTACGAGTTGAACGACTTGCGGGCCGGCGCCGGGATCGGGCTGCGCATCATGATGCCAGTATTCGGCGGGTTCCCGTTTAACATCGATTACGCGTGGCCGATCGATCGCGACGAGTTCGTCGACGACAAGCCCCGGCTCGATTTCTCGTTTGGATTCCAATTCTGATTCGAACGCGGTACCCAGGAGGAAGATCTGTGAGCTATAGAGTAACAATCGCAGCAGGTGTCTTGCTCGCACTGCTGGCAGGATCGGCCGTGCATGCGACCGAGGGCGTCAAGATAGCCATCGTCGATCTGTCGCGCGTCGGTGACGAGTGCAAGTACAAGGCCGACTACGAGGAGCGGCTGAAGGAGCTGATCGAGCGCAAGCGCGACGAGGGGCGGCGGCTCAGCCAGCAAGTGAAGGCGCGCTTCGAGGAGTTCGAGAAGGAGAAGCTGCTGCTGACCGACGAGGCGAAGGCGGGGAAGCAACGCGAGCTGACCGCTGAGGCCAGGAAGCTCCAGGACTTCGACGCCCAGGCCAAGCAGGAGGTCCAGCAGCAGGGCCGCGTCTACTCGGAGGAGTTCAGCAAAAAGATCAAGGCCGTCATCAAAGAAGTGGCGGCCGAGCACGGGCTGGATCTGGTGTTCGACAGCGGCGTCCTGCTCTACCAGAAAGACATGCCCGATCTCAGCGATGAGGTGCTCACGCGGCTCGACGAGATGTTCGACGAGGAGCACGGCGTGACCGAGAGCGACGACGAGGAAGCGCCTTCCGCCGACTCGGACGAAGGCGGGTGATCTGAGCGTGGCAGGACGCACTCTCGCTGAGATCGCCGAGCGCACGGGTGGTCGTCTGTTCGGCGATGGCCAACGCGAGATCACCGGCGTGGCCGGCATCCGTGACGCCGGCCCCGGCGACATCACCTTTGTGGCCAATGCTCGCTACGTGCGCGAGCTGCCAATGACGCGCGCCTCGGCCGTGATCATCGCCGAGGACGTCGCGGTGCCCGAGGGGCGCAGCGGCCTCGTGCATGCCAACCCCTCGCTTGCCTTCGCCCAGGTTGTCGAGATGCTTTTCCCGCCCCCGGCCCGTCCGCGGCCGGGTGTCCATCCCGGCTCGATCATCGACCCGAGCGCATCGCTTGGCGTGGATGTGTCGATCGGGCCGTTTGTTGTCGTTGAGGCCGGTGCTCGGATCGGCGATCGGACCGTGCTGGCGCCGTTCGTCCACGTCGGTGTCGAGGCGCACGTTGGGGCCGACTGCCTGCTCTATCCGCACGTGTCGGTCCGGGAGCGGTGTGTGCTCGGCGACCGCGTGATCGTGCACTGCGGGACCGTGATCGGCTCGGACGGCTACGGCTACGTGCAGATCGGGTCCCGGCACGAGAAGATCCCGCAGCTCGGCACGGTCGAGATCGGCGACGACGTCGAGATGGGCGCCAATGTGTGCATCGATCGGGCCCGGTTCGACAAGACCGTGATCAAACGAGGGACGAAGATTGACAACCTGGTGCAGGTGGCCCACAATGTGCGCATCGGCGAGGACAGCCTCATTATTGCGCAGGCCGGCATCTCCGGCAGCACCACCATCGGCGACAACGTGACCATGGCCGGCCAGTCCGGCGCGGCCGGCCACATCGAGATCGGCGATGGCGCCATCCTCACGGGGAGGGCCGGCGCGACCAAGGACGTGGCGCCGGGCGCGATCGTGAGCGGCATACCGGCGCGGCCGTTGGCCGAGGTCAGGCGCGGGCAGGCTGCCCTCATGCAGGCGGGCGAATGGACACGCAGGATGCGTGCGCTCGAACAGCGCGTCGCGAAGCTGGAGGAAGCGCTGGGGCGCTCGCGCGGATCGGCGTCGGAAGAGGAATGATGGATCGCCAGCGGACGATTCAACACGAAGTGAGCCACGCTGGGATCGGCGTGCACACGGGCAACAGGAGCCGGCTTACGTTCAAGCCCGCGCCGCCGAACCACGGTGTCAAGTTCGTGCGCACGGACACCGATGAGCGCGTCACGATCGACGCCGTGATCGAGAACGTGAGCGACGTGGTCCGTGGGACGACGATCTCGTCGAACGGCGTCAAGATCCACACGGTCGAGCACGTGCTCGCCGCGCTCATGGGCTTCGGCATCGACAACCTCGTCATCGAGGTCGACGCGAACGAACCGCCCGTAGGGGACGGGAGCTCGAACCCGTTCGTGGCCATGCTCGAGGAAGCGGGCATCGAAGAGCAGGATGCGCCGAAGCAGTGGTTCGCGCCGTCCGAGCCGATTCATTTCTCCGACAACGGCGTCACGATCATCGTGCTGCCTGCGGACCGGCTGCGGATTTCGGCCACGATCTGCTACGGGCGCCCGGGCCTCGACAGCCAGTACTGCTCGCTGCCGATCGATACCGAGACGTTCGTCACACAGATCGCCCCGTCACGCACGTTCTGCTTCTACCACGACGTTGAACATCTGATGCGCAACAACCTCATCAAGGGCGGCAGCCTCGACAACGCAGTCGTGATCAAGGACGGGGCGATCCTGGCGAAGGACGGGCTTCGGTTCCCGAACGAATTCGTCCGGCACAAGGTCTTGGACATCATGGGCGATTTGTTTCTGCTGGGCTACCCGCTGCGTGCGCACGTCGTGGCGATCAGGTCGGGCCACCTACCACACATCAAGCTCACGCGCTTGCTGAGAGAGAGAATCACGATGAGCCACTCCACGAAAACGTCGGCGCGCGGCGTCGTGCACCCCGACACAGGCGAGGTATTCGACATCGAACGGATCATGCGCGTGCTGCCGCATCGGTACCCGTTCCTGCTCGTCGACCGGATCGTCGAGATCGAGGGCAGCGAGCGGATCGTCGGCATCAAGAACGTGACGATCAATGAGCCGTTCTTCACCGGCCACTTCCCCGGCCGGCCCGTGATGCCCGGCGTGCTGCTCATCGAGGCGATGGCCCAGGTCGGCGCGATCCTGCTGCTGAACATGTCGGGCAACGACGGGAAGATCGCTTACTTCGCCAGCGTGGACAAGTGCCGCTTCCGCAAGCCCGTGGTGCCGGGTGACCAGTTGCGGCTCGTCGCCGAGACGGTGGCGATTCGCTCGAAGGTCGCTCGCTTCAAGACGGCCGCGTTTGTCGGCGACGAGAAGGTGGCCGAAGCCGAGCTGATGTGCTCGCTGGCGGACGCATGACGATGGGCCGCGAGACGACCATCCACCCGACCGCTGTCATCGATCCTCATGCCGAGCTTGAACCGGGCGTCGAGGTCGGCCCGTATGCGGTCATCGGGCCCAACGTGCGCATCGGCGCAGGCACCACGATCCATCCGCACGTGGTCATCGACGGCAACACGACGATCGGCGCCGGCTGCGAGATCTTCCCCGGCGCCGCGATCGGTCTGCGGTGCCAGGACCTCAAGTACAAGGGCGAGACGACGTACGTGCGGATCGGCGATGGGACAACGATCCGCGAGTACGTCACGATCAACTCGAGCACGGGCGAAGGGGGCGAGACCGTCGTCGGGACTAACTGCCTGCTGATGGCCTACTGCCACGTTGCGCACAACTGCGCGATCGGCGACGACGTGATCATGGCAAACCTCGCCTCGCTCGCCGGCCACATCGTCGTTGAGGACAAGGCGATTCTCGGCGGCCTCGTGGGCGTGCACCAGTTCGTTCGCATCGGCACCATGTCGATGACGGGCGGCGCCTCGAAGGTCAACCAGGACGTGCCGCCGTATGGCCTGAGCGACGGCCACCCGTGCCGCGTGCGCGCCGTCAACGCGCTGGGCCTCAAGCGGCGCGGCGTGCCGCGCGAGACGCGCGAGGCGCTGCACCACGCGTTCAAAGTGCTGTTCTTCGACGGTCACCCGATGAACCGGGCGCTCGAGCTCGTCGAGGCCGAGGGACCGCTGGCGCCGGAGGTCAAGCACCTGATCGAGTTCATCCGCGCCTCGGAGCGCGGCATCGGACGGTAATAAAGACACTTCCACCACGGGCTGCTCGCCATGCCGACGCTTGGCTTGATCGCCGGAAACGGCCGGCTTCCCTTCCTCGTCGCCCGCGCCTACAGGTCGAAGGCCGGCCACCGTGTTGTCGCCGTCGGCTTCAAGGGCGACACAGACCCGACCCTCGCCGACCTCGTTGACGAGTTCACCTGCGTCGGCGTCGGCCAGCTCGGGCGCTTGATCCGGCTGTTCAAGAAGGCGGGCGTTGACGAGGCCGTCATGGCGGGCCAGATCACGCCGACGCGTCTGTTCTCCAAGGTGGCCTTCGATGCGCGCGGCCTCAAGGTCATCGCCCGCCTGAAGGACCACAAGGCGGACACGATCTTTGCCGCCGTCGGCGACGAGCTCGGCAAGGACGGCATCCGGCTCGTCGATTCGACGCGCTATCTCGACGAGCACCTGCCGGCCGAAGGCGTGCTCACGCGCATGCAGCCGACGGCCGAGCAGCTTGAGGACGTCGCGTTCGGCGCCGGCATTGCGCGCGCACTGGGCGGCCTCGACGTCGGGCAGACGGTCGCCGTCAAGGACCGTGCCGTGGTCGCCGTCGAGGCGATCGAGGGCACGAACGAGACGATCACGCGCGCCGGCCGGCTCGGCGGCGAGGGCGTCGTCGTGGTGAAGATGGCCAAGCCGCGCCAGGACATGCGATTCGACGTGCCCGTCATCGGGCCACGAACGATCGAGGTGATGACCGAGGCACACGCGGCCGTGCTCGCCATCGAGGCGAAACGGACGTTCGTCGTCGACGAGGCGGCAGCAATCGAAGCAGCCGACGCTCACGGCATCTGCGTGGTGGCAATCCCGCCGGACTTCGCTGTGCGCTGAGGCACGGAACTCCTTCCCGCCTTCGTGCGTTTTCAGCGCAAGCGGGACCCTCTACGTTCCCTATTACAGAAAGGAACAGGATGGATATCCGAGTGAGTTTCCCCAGCGGCAAGCGGGTCGACGCCGAGCTCGAGGGCAGAGGCTTCGTCGTCCGCACGGACCAGTCGAAGCTGAGCGGCGGCGACGAGTCGGCCCCCGAGCCGTATCAGCTTTTCCTCGCGTCGATTGCCACCTGCGCCGGGGTGACGATTCTGAGCTTCTGCCGGACGCGCGACTTGCCGACGGACGGCATCGAGCTCGTTCAGCGCCAGGAGTACGACGAGTCGGGCAAACGGCTCACGAAGGTCAAGGTCTCCATCAAGGTTCCCGCGAGCTTCCCCGCCAAGTACCGGCGCGTGCTCATCCGAGCGGCCGATCTGTGCAGCGTCAAGAGAGCAATCGCCGACCCGCCCGAGTTTACGATCAGCGTGACCGACTCCTAGACTTCTTGATGGGGCTTCCAGTGCGGGGGAATTGGCATCGCTTTATGGTAGCACGGCTGTCAGATTCGTGCTACATGTGCCGCATGTGGCAGGCACTCCGTGCCAGAACGAAGAACGCCGGAACAAGGAGGAGGCAAATGAAAACCCGCACCAGCGCATCGTCGTGGACCATCGTTGTGGCCGTGCTCGCAGTCGCAGGCGCCGTGATCGCGCCGGCGATCGCGCATTTCCAGATGCTGATCCCGTCGCGAGACGTGGTCGGTACGGACGACTCGCGCGCGATCGCCCTCGATCTGATCTTCACGCATCCGATGGAAGGCCACATGATGAACATGGCCAAGCCGAAGGCGTTCGGCGTTTCGATCAAGGGCGGCGACCCGGTCGATCTGCTCGCGACGCTCAAGGAGAAGAAGATCGGCGATTACTCGACGTGGGAGACGACGTACCGGCTCCAGCGGCCCGGCGACTACGTCTTCTTTGTCGAGCCGGTGCCGTACTGGGAGCCTGCCGAGGACTGCTTCATCATCCACTACACCAAGGTGGTCGTCAACGCGTTCGGCCTCGAAGAAGGCTGGGACGCCGAGCTCGGCCTGAAGACCGAGATCGTGCCGCTCGTGCGGCCGTACGGGCTGTGGGCGGGCAACGTGTTCCGCGGCATCGTGAAGGTCGACGGCAAGCCGGTGCCGTACGCGGAGATCGAGGTCGAGTACTACAATGAGCCCGGCGCGACGCCCGTCGAGGCGCCAACCGATGCGCACATCACGCAGGTGATCAAGACGAATGCACACGGCGAGTTCTGCTATGCTATGCCGAAGGCGGGCTGGTGGGGCTTCGCGGCGCTGAACGAAGCCGACTACACGATCGAGCACGAGGGCGAGGCGAAGGCCGTCGAGCTCGGCGCTTTGATCTGGGTCCACACCGAAGAAATCAAGTAGGGAACGGCGATGCACATACAGGACGGCGTCCTCTCGCCGACCGTCCTCGTCGCCGGCGCTGTGGTGGCGGCGGCCGGCACGGCCGTGGGGCTCCGCAAGGTCACGGGCGAGATGGTGCCCCGGGTCGGCGTCATGGCGGCGACGTTCTTTGTTGCGTCGCTCATCCACGTGCCGATCGGCGTCTCGTCGGCGCACTTGATCCTGAACGGGCTTGCAGGGCTTCTCTTGGGGTGGGCGGTGTTTCCGGCGCTCCTTGTCGGGCTGTTCCTGCAGGCGATCCTGTTCCAGTTCGGCGGGCTCACGACGCTCGGCGTCAATACGACCACGATGGCGCTGCCGGCTCTCGTCTGCTACCTTGTGTTCCGGCGACTGCTTCGTCGCGGGCCGACGGTGAGCGGGCTGGCGGCGTTCGGCACGGGCGCGCTGTCGGTCTTGCTTGCGGGCGTGCTCGTGGCGGCCGCGCTGGTTTTCTCGGGGAAGGCGTTCGCGAACACGGCGGTCGCCATCGTCGTCGTCCATCTTCCAATAGCGGCGATCGAGGGGACGATCTGCGTACTATGCGTCGCGTTTCTTCGGAAGGTGAAGCCGGAGCTGCTGCCCAGCTACGCAGGCCTGGAGGCACGGCATGATATCTAGGCTGCTTACTCGTCTGTCTGTCTCCGTGTTACTGGCTGTCGGTGGCGCTTTGCTCGCCTCGCCGGCCTCGGCGCACAGGCTCAACGTGTTCGCCTACGTCGTCGGGGGCCAGGTGCAGGTCGAAGCGTACTTCAGCGGTGGCGCACGAGCACAGGGCGCGGACGTGACCGTCTATAGCGCCGAGAAGGAGGTGCTTCTCACGGGGCGCACCGACAAGGACGGCCTGTGGGCATTTCCCGTGCCGGCCGTCGAGGGCGATCTCGAGATCGTTGCTGAAACGGAGGATGGGCATAAGGGCCGGTGCGCGCTGAAAGCCGAGGAGCTTGCGGGCAGCGCGCCGCGTGATGACGTGCCGACGGCCGGGGCCGAAGGTCCGGACGCGGCGGGTGAGGCGCGTAGCGAGCCGGCGGCACCTTTGGGCGCCAGCGGCGACCTCGACGAGATCCGGGCATCGCTCGAGCGGATCGACGCGTCGCTTCGCACCGTGCAGCGGCAGCTCGCCGAGCTTCGCCGACCGCGCGCTGGTCCCTCGCTTGACCGTGTGCTGGCCGGCGTCGGGTTTATCGTCGGCCTGACCGGCGTGGCGATGTATTTCATGGCGCGGAACGCCGCGAGGAAGTAAACTGGGGCCAGTACGGTCTCGTGCACAACTCGCTGAAGCGCTTTCTCGATGGCGGTCCGGGAGCCATTTGCACAGGGCAGCTCACTTCTTCACGGCCTTGACGCACGCGCCAAGTTCGTGGCCGCATGTGTGTACTCCATCGTTGTCGCCGTGGCAGGCGATTTCCTCGTCCTAGTGTTAGCCGTTCTGTTTTCGCTCGCGCTCCTCGGGGCCGCTCGGCTCGATGCCGCTCGTCTGCTGCGCCGGCTCGTGGTCGTCAACGCGTTCATCGCGTTCCTGTGGTTGTTTTTGCCGTGGTCAGTGCCGGGCCAGATCGTGGCCGCGTTGGGGCCGATCGAGATCACGCGCGAGGGCCTGCTCCTCGCGCTGCGGCTCACGCTCCGGTGCAACGCGATTGTGTGGGCATGCATCGCGCTTCTGGGCACGTCGAGGATCGTTGACCTGGCGCATGCGCTGCGCGCGCTGCGTGTGCCCGAGAAGCTCGTCGTCGTGCTCTTCTTCTGTGTGCGCTACATCCAGGTAGTCCACGACGAGTACCGGCGCCTCGTCGATGCGATGAGGGTGCGCGCGTTCAAGCCGAGGACGAACCTCCACACGTATCGCACGTACGCGAACCTAGTGGGCACGCTGCTGGTGCGGAGCCACGACCGGGGCGCTCGCATCTACGAGGCGATGCTCTGCCGGGGCTTTCGCGGCCGCTTTCGGAGCCTTGGACAAGGACGTATCCGGGCTCGGGATATCGCGGCGGCCGTCGTCGTCGTCGCGTTCACGATCCTGCTTGTGGGGCTGGAATGGATAGGGACAGTGCTCTGATACAACTCGACGGGATCCGGTTCGCGTATCCCGGGAGGCCGGAGCTCTTCGGCGGTGTCGATTTCACGGTGCGCGAGGGCGACCGCCTCGCCGTCGTCGGGGCGAACGGCAGCGGCAAGACGACGCTCTTCCACCTGATCGTCGGACTCCAGCGGCCGAGCGCGGGCCGGGTTCGCGCGTTCGGGCGCGACGTGGAGCGGCGGTCCGACTACGATGAGGTGCGGTCCAAGGTCGGCTTCCTCTTCCAGGATTCGGATGACCAGCTCTTTTCGCCGACGGTGCGTGAGGACGTCGCCTTCGGGCCGCTCAACCTCGGCAAGATGAGGGAGGAGGTTGTGCGCATCGTCGACGAGACGCTCGCCTGGCTCGGGCTTTCGGATTACGCAGACCGAATCGGCTACGACCTGTCGGGCGGCGAGAAGCGCCTCGTGGCGCTCGCGACCACGCTCGCGATGAAGCCGCAGGTGCTCTTGCTCGACGAGCCGGCCGCCGGCCTCGACCCGAAGGGGCGATCGGAACTGATCGAGCTGCTCGCCCGGATCGGCGGGACGCAGGTAATCAGCTCGCACGACATGGAGTTTGTCCGGGCCACGTGCCTGCGTGTGGTCGTGATGGACAAAGGGCAGTTGATCGCGGAAGGGGCGACGGATGAGATCCTCGGCGACGCCGACCTGATGCTCCGCCACGGCCTTGAGGTGCCGTACTCGCTCGAAGCTCGGGGACATGGCACGCACGATCACCGCCACGGCGCCGGCGTCAGCCACGGCCACGGCCACGGCGCGGCGCACGTCACGCAAGAGCACAAGCCGCCGGACAAGGACAGCATGAGTTGACGGTGGCATGAGGCGGCTCCTTGTCATATGTCTGATCGCACTTGGCCTTGTGGGTGCGTGTGTGCCGGCCCGGGCGCATATCTTCGGCTACCACGCTGTGGACCACGACGTCATCGTCATGATCGCCCCCAACATCGTCACGGTACGGATGATCGTGTTCCTCGGCGAGGTACCAAGCGCCGGGTTGTTGGCGACCGCGGACGCGGACAACGACAAGGATCTCAGCGATGAGGAAGGGAAGACGCTCGCCGCCGACTACCAAGAGGATCTCCGAAAGGATCTGAGGCTCACACTCAACGGCGAGCGGGCGACGCTCGAGTTCGTCAAGGGAAACGCCGTCCTCATCCGGGGCATAACGCCGATGCCCCAGATTCAGTTGGTGCTTCACTTCAACGCCGTCGGTCCTCGGCCGCGTGTCGGCACCAACACGCTGCACATGCACAACCTGTGCGACATCAACAGGCTGGGGACCAGGGATCTCGTCTTCACGGTGCAGGCGCCCGAATACATCGACGTCGTGGGCCAGCCGGAGAAGATCGACTGCCGCAGGGCGGAGGACTACCAGGCCATGGTCGGGATGATTCCGCCCGACTACCGCGAGGGCACGGTGATCTTCGAGATGGACGCCGCCGCGCTCGAGCTCATCCCGTCCGAACACGTTGTCGACGAAGAACCACGCGACGTCGACGTCGCGCGTTCGCCGGGCACGACGAAGCAGTCGAGCAGGCTGGTGAACATAATCGGCGAGCTGGCACACCGCCACACTATCGGCGTGCTCGTCGTGTCGCTGGGGATCGCTTTTGTCCTCGGCATGCTTCACGCGGCGCAGCCCGGCCACGGCAAGACCCTGGTCGCCGCGTACCTGGTCGGCAGTCACGGCAAGGTGCGGCACGCAGTCCTGCTTGGGATCATTGTGACGCTGACGCACACCTTCAGCGTCTATATCATTGCGGTTCTCGTCCTGGTGGGCGTGAAGGGCGCCGACGACGTGACCTTGATCTTCTGGCTCAAGCTGGTGTCCGGGCTGGGCATCGCGGCCATTGGCGTGTGGCTGCTTGCATGCGCTGTTCGGCGCAAGACGCTGCCGCACGTCCATCTGGGCGGGGGACATCATCATCACGACCATGAGCACGAGCACGACCACGCGCACGAGCACACCCACACCCACACCCACTCGCACGATCATGCCCACGCGCATGATCACGTTCATCCGCACACCCACACCGACGCGCACGATCATGCGCACCCGCACGATGATGCGGGCGGCCACGTGCACGAGGATATGCACCATGGCCGGGACTCCGGTGTGGCCGTCGAGCCACCAAGCCTCAAGCGCCTGCTCGCGCTCGGGATCACGGGCGGCCTCGTGCCGTGTCCGGATGGGATCCTGCTGATTCTGGCGGCGGCGTACCTGCAGGTCGTCGCGTTTGGAATCATGCTGCTCGTCAGCTTCAGCCTTGGCCTCGCAACAACGCTGGTGACGATCGGCGTTCTCGTCGTGCGCGGCTCGAAGCTGATCACGGGGCGGCTGAAGAAACCGGCCCGCTTCTTCCGGTGGGCGTCGATGGCGTCGGCGACGGTCATCACGCTGATCGGCTGTGGCATGGCGTATGCCGCGATAAGGTTCCTGGCCGCCCGCTAAGAGCAGGGCCGGGGGGCTGCTCGCACGCGAACCTCGAGCGGTGCGGCGACGCATAGCTCGCCCGGGGCGCGCGACGAAACGCGATCACTCTGCCTTCAGGGCGAAGTTCTTGACCTCCCATTTCTTGACCAACTCGGGATCACGTTCGCGCATCTCGAAGGAGTGGAGCTCCTCGTCCTTGTTCGCCCAGCATGAGGCGGGGTAGATTAACTTTGTGCCGTCTTCGCTTTCCTCTGACCACACGATGCTCCGGCGCGGCTCCGGCCATTCCTTCGTCGCGATCCAGAAGTCGAAGCCGTGGCCTTCCGGCCCCTTGTCCGTCTCGACGTTGATGATGGCCTGGTTCTCCGTTCTCTCGATGCTGACGATCTCCCACTTCACGCCGCTGGGGCTCTCGCCGTTCGCGCCGACCTTGATCTCATCGTCTTCAAGGACGACGACGACCTTGTAGCTGTCGTCGTCGTAGTACTCGACGGTGATGGAGCATGCCTCGGTCGTCTCGGGCGCCCACCAACCCACGTGCACCACGCCAAGTGTCCACCCGCGCATCAGGCCCATGGTGGGATCGTGCGGCTCCACCTCTGCGCCAGTGAGGCGGACCTCCTGGCCTGGTGTCACGAAGTAGGCGACGTACGGCACCAGGTTCTCGTCGGTCAAGCGCCCTCCGTCATTACCCCATTCGTACGCGAGCTCACCGTCCTCGTCGGTTGTCGCCGAAAACGTGCGCTCAAGCTTGAGGAAGCGGTCGAGAGCTTCCTCGCACTCCTTGGCTTCGGCCTCCGCCAACTCCGGATTCCGGATCAGCACCGTCTTACCGTCCCGCACCGTGACGATGCCGAAGAATATGAAGTCCCCCTCTTCAGCCGCCGGCGCGAGATTCCACACGAGCATGCACGTCAGGATGAGGAACATCGCTCGAAACATAGGGCACCTCCTCTGGATCGCACGTCTATCAACGAGACAAGGAACAGCGGCCCGAAGGTACAGGATCACAGACGTGGCGCGCAATATCCAGGTTCCGTGACGTCAGGGGCCGCCATCGGCTACTATGCGTGCACACGCAGGTGGAGGAAGAGGTATGGAGACAGTCGACAGGCAGACGGCGGTGACGCTCGCGTCGCCGTTTCCGTACGTGCTGGCAACGACGGTGAACGAGGACGGCAAGCCGAACGCCATCGGCCTGGCATGGTGGACGTTTGTCTCGGCCGAGCCCCCGATGCTGGTGATCTCGGTGGGGCCGGGGCGCTACTCGCACGCGAACCTCAAGGGGTGCGGCGAGTTCGTGCTTTGTTTCCCGTCTGTCGAGCTGGCGAAGCCGGCATGGAAAGCCGGGCGCGCCTCGGGACGAACCTACGACAAGTTCGGCCCGGGCGGTCTCGTCGCCGTGCCGGCCACGCACGTGAAGCCGCCCATCGTCGAGGGTTCGAGCGTCGCGTTCGAATGCAGGGTTGTCAACACGGTCACAGCCGGGGATCACACCATTTTCATCGCCGACGTCGTCGAGACGCACGGCTCGCCTGACAAGGTGGTTCACCTGTACTCGATCCACTACACGAAGCTCGTCGGGATCGGCAGCGACGGGACAGCCATCTTCGACCTCAAGCACGAGTAGCCCGTGCCACGGGCATCGCACGGCAGACGACGCACTCGCCGCAGCCTTGCCCCGACCGGAACACGTCCGCAAGGTCGGTACGGGCGAGTGCAGCCACACGCTCGACGAGCTCATGCTCTGCTCGTGCGAGCGCGTCGGCATCGTAGTCCCACTCGAAACGCGCGCAGGTCTCTGGCAAGACCACGGCTGCGCGCACTCGCGGCTGGCCGAGCAGCCGTGAGACGGCGAGCGCGTACGCGCGGAGCTGAAGGCCGTACGCACGCTCGAGCGAGTCCTGTGTCGTTGTCTGTGGCTCGCGCGGCAGCTTGAAATCCACGACGCGTGGCGGCGACCCGAGAACGAGGCGGTCGATGCGGCCGCGCAGAACGGCGCCATCGAGCACAAGCGCAAAGGGCAGCTCTGCCACGCCATCGGGCGCGAGGATCGTCGCGCCGAACTCAGACTCCCTGAAGCGCTGCGCGATGTCGTGCGCGCGCCGGGCGATGCGCTCAGCGTGCGCCTCGTCGAAGACGTGCCCGCGCGCGGCCGACTGCGCTGCCTCGTGAAGGTCAATGCCCGGATCGGCCGCAAGCCGCTGCAGCAACTCGTGGACCGCTGTCCCGATGATGCGCTGGTCCTCGTCGTGCTCGAACTCGCCCAAGAACGCGTCGCGCGTGTCGTCGGCTTGCATGGGGCGCGTGTCAAATCGAAAACCGAGAACGTGGCGCGCGTAGTACAGGCGCCCGCACCGGTCGAAGTCGAGCAGCTCGGTCACCGTGAACACAGGCCGGTGTGGCGCCGACTCGATCGGCGCGATCATGTCGGCCACAAGCTCGACACTCGGCTTGGCCTGGGCGGCGTTGCCGGCGGCCGGCTCTTGAACGATCCGCTCTTCGTCTTCTTGACGTGGCACACGAGCCGAAGGCGTGCCGCGCACGATGTTCAGCGTTGCCCCATCACCGAGCGCGACCACGTGCGTGTCGTCGGCCGCCGGAAGCTCGTCGGGCAGCTCAAAGGCATCGGCGATCCAACGCTGCCAGCTTGCGTCCCGCGGCTTCTTTGCGCCGTTCCCGACAAGGAATAGATGATCCTGCGCCCGCGTGCAGGCGACGTAGAGCAGCCGGCGCGTCTCCGCCAGGTTCTTGCGTTTCAGTCGATCCTCGATGAGCTTGTAGATCGCCCCCTTGCCGTTGCGGGCACGGAGCGCCGGTGGTGTGTTGACAGCAAAGCCGAGATCCGGGTCGATTCTGAGCACGGCGGACGCCCCTGTCTTGGCGAGATCGTCGTCGAGCCCAACGACGAACACGACGGGGAACTCGAGGCCTTTGGCCGCGTGGATGGTCATCACCTTTACGGCATCGTTGGTCGGGACCGTCTCGGGCTCAGTCCCTTCGCGGGGCACGTTGTGGATGTGCTCGTGGAGCATTTCGACAACCTCGCCGAGCAAGGCGCCGGGTGCCTGAAAGGCGCGGACGACGCGAACCAGCTTCTCGACGTTCCCCGCCTGGCCGGTTGCGGCATACGTGCCCCAGGCGCCGGTCCCGTCAAGAATACGCCCGAGCAGCCGGGACGGCACGACGAGGTCCACGGCGTCGAGCCACGAGGGGATCAGGAGTCGTGCACGGTCGACGACGCGCTGGTCTTCCGTCGAGAGGGTCTGGCACTTGCGCGGCGCGAGAAGCTCGTCGAGGAATGAGCTCTCGCCACGAGCCTGCCCGAGTACGAACAGGCCGTCGTCCGACAAGCCGAACAGCGGCGAGCGAAGAAGGCCCGCGAGCTCGATGTCGCCCGACGGGTCGGCAAGGAACCGCAGGCAGACGTAGAGGTCGCGCACCTCCTGCGTTTGGTAGAAGCCGGTGCCTTTGTAGATGGAGTGGGGGATATCGAGCGCGCGGAGGGCGGCGACCAGTTCCGGCAGCAGACTGCGCGTGCGCAGAAGCACGGCGACGTCGCCATAGCGTGGACGGCGTGTGTGGCTGTCTTTTCCGTTGGACTGTTCGCGCACGTGCTCGACGCCGTCGTCGACGAGCGCCTTGATGCGCGCGGCGATCGCCTCCGCCTGAGGGTTACGGCGGGGCGCGCCTGCGATATCTGTTTCGTCATCACAGGCAGGGAGCAGCAGTTCGATACGGCTCTCGATCTCACGTTCTCGAACCGCCTGCATCGGTTGATGCGTGACGTCGAAATCCTCCCCACCCGGCATCACGCGTGCGAACAGCGCGTTCGCAAAGGTCACCAGCGCAGGCCCGCTGCGGAAGTTGTCGTCGAGCATGACGCGGGATGGCGCGTCCGCGATGAGCGCGCGGCTGATCTGCTCGAAGAAGCGAACGTCCGCATTGCGGAAGCCGAAGATCGACTGCTGCGGGTCGCCGACGACGAACAGGTCAGCGCCGCCGGGTGCACGGTCTCCAAGGAGAAAGCGAATGAGCCGGAACTGCAGCAGATTGAGGTCCTGTGATTCGTCGACGAGAATGAGGCGATAGCGCGTGCGGAGCGCGTCCGCCACCGTGCCGTTGCTCGCGGACTCAAGCAGCGCAATTGCCCGAGCTTCGAGGTCGTCGAAATCGAGGAGGCGTCCGCCTCCCTTGAGCTGGCGGTAGTGGCCGTCCGCTTCCTGGACAAGCCGCCACAGTGAGTGGACGAGTCGCGCGACGAGGCGATCGTCCTCGTCGAGAGCGATCTTCCGAAACGCCCGGAGCGGCGTGACGAGGGCGGCAAGCCGGCCGAGAATGGCGCGCGCGTGCTCTCGTGCGTTTCCTGTCCAGGCGCTCTGTGCGCCTCGGCCGCCGAAGCTGCGCGGCTTCCCCTTGCTATCCAGCAGCACATCGCTGAGCGTGGCGGCAGCCGAGGGCAGGTCCTCGTCGTCAGCCGCAGTCGCTGTCTGAAACGAACCCAAGACGTTGCGGGCTAAGCAGCAAAGCTTGTCGGCGGGATCGAGACACTGCTTCGTGAGCCCGGCGAGTTCTGCGACGGCCCCGGCAACGGCGGCGTTCGCAGCAATGCCGCGCGTGACGCTGACCGTTTCTCGGTGGAGAAGACGCTGCCACTCCTGGACGAGCGCGGATGGTTCGAGGGCAAGGCCGTCGCGCGTCTCGGCCGGGAGGTAATGAAGGGAGTTGAGGAGCTGCGCAAGCATCCGTGCAAGAGTGTGGCGCGGGTAGAATGTCAGCAGCGTGTCGAGGTGCGGTCGCATCGGGTGCTTCGGGTCCTGCGCAGCGGCAGCGATGGCGGCCTCGACGGCCTGTCGATGAAGCGACTGATACTGCGACTCGTCGAGAACCTCAAACGACGGGTCAACGCCGGCCTCGACGGGGAACTCGCGCAGGATGCTGGTGCAGAAGCCGTGAATTGTCTTGATCGGCGCGTCGGTGAGCTGTTCACGCAGACGTGCCGCGCGGGCCGGATCGAGCGCCATGGCGGCAGTCGCGGCGACGATGCGCTCACGCATCTCGGCGGCGGCTTTGTCGGTAAACGTCACGGCAAGGATCTGCAACGGGTCAACGCCGTCCGCGAGCGCGCGCACGTACCTGGCGGTGAGCACGAGCGTCTTGCCGGAACCGGCGCCGGCCCGCACGCTGACGCTGCCGGAGCGCTCGATGGCCCGCCGCTGTGCGGCTGTGTACGTGAGCGCGCTCATGAGTCGCCTCGGAATGTACTGACCGTGATCCCGGCGAAGCGGCAGATGTGCTTATAGTCGCAGAAGCGGCAGCCGGCCTTTTTCTCGTCGAGAGTGGTGACGTGAAACCGGCCGGCTTCGATGGCGGTGACAGCCCGGCCGATCAGGTTCTTCTCCTCGGCGAGCCAGTCGTTGATTTCGGCGGGCTCGAAGGTCCCGTCCTTGGGCAGCTTGTAAGGCACGGTGTCCCTTGCATACGCCGTGTTGCCGAGCCAATTCTTACGTCTACAGTCTCGGGCGTCATGCGTCTGGAAGTAGCCGGCGGCAGCGAAATGGAAGGCCTCGCCGAGGATCGCATGCGCCGCCATGACGTAGAGCGGAAGCTGCAACTCTGGGCCGCCGCGCATGTCCTTCAGAGCGGGGATGGAGCTTCCCGTCTTGTAGTCAAGCACGCAGAACGTTCCTGTTGCATCATTGGTATCGACGCGGTCAATGATGCCGCGCAGCAGGATCTGGCGCTGGGCAGCGTCGATGACGACTGGTTTATCTCGCGACGCCGGGTCGAGCGTGCGCCCAGCGCGCTGGCGGCCGAAGCCGAGCTCGAGGTACTTCGGCGTGCACGCCGTCGCGAGATCGGTCGTTCTCATCTCCTCTTGGATGAAGCGTTCGAGCAAGCCCGGCGGCTCGCCGACGGCTTGGCGGCCGAGGAGACGCTCGCGCAACTTGTCCCAGATGAAACCGGCGTACGGCTGCTTGTCGAGGGAGCGGTGCGCGAGCGCCGTGAGCAAGGCGAGCGCCTCGCGGTAGTTGTCCTCCGTGATGCGTCGCGGCGTGCGATCAGGGCTCCACGCGTCGTAGAAGGCGCGGAAGATCTCGTGCAGGACCGTCCCCTTCTTGTGCGGAGGGATTTCCTCGTCCGGTTCTTCCACCGGCGCGAGCTCGAGGAGCCACGTGGCACAGAACCGGAAGGGACAACGCGCGTAGGTCTCGAGTTCCGTTGCGCTGAACTGGTGGTCGCGGTCGTAGATGCGGCGCACCTCGTCGAGCAGTCGCGGCGAGAGCTGGCCTGCGTACGGCGTTGGCGTCGTTGTTGCCGTCCGTCGCGCCGCCTCGACCGCTCGGCAGTGCATGAAGCCGGCCAGCGGTGCGTGCGCCGCGAACGCGTCGTTGTCGAGGAGGTCTTCGAGTCGGGGCATCGTTGGCTTATTCTTGCCGATGCAATAAAGCAGTTGCCGCCACGACGTCGGAAGCCGCGGCCTTGGCTCAGGATCGAGCTTGAGGGCCGTGTCGATCCGCTCGAGCATCGCCGGTCGGAGCAGCGGTGTTTCGCCTTCGGTCTGGGGACGGCACAGCGTGAGCGACTCGGAGGTGCAGGCCAGCAGGCGGTAGAGCTCGATCCAGCCGTCGGCCGCGACACGGTCCTTGTCGGGCAGCCCGAGGCGCACCCTCACGAAAGGCGGCAGGATCGCGTCGCGCGGTCGCGGCACAGGAACCGCACCCTCGACGAGCCCGGCGACGAACAGGTGCTTCGTGCCTCGCTCGACGGCGGTCCGGAAATCCATGATTTCGATGCCCCGCGCCGGCGCGTGCACCTGTACTCGGGTTGCCCCTAGCGCCGACCGGAGCGACTCGATGAACGCGTCGAGCAAGACCGCGCGAGGCTGTGCGCGCGCGTCGTCGAGAAGCGCCATCTCGGCCAGGGCCTCGTCGAGATGCTCAAGGCTTCGCATGTGGCCGGCCGCGTCGGGCACGGACGCGGCGAGCTCCGTAACGCGCCGCCTGACGCCGAAGACGTCCAAAAGGTCCTGCAACGCGGCAACGTACTGCGCGGCCGATCGAGGGGCGCGTAACGCCTCGAGCAATGCCAGGGCCGGCTCGAGCAGTTCCTGCAACGGGCGCAGCGCGCGAAGCTCCTCATGGGGCGACGGTGCACTCGTTTCGTCCTCTTCCGTCTCGGCGAGAAGGTTGCCATCCGCTGCAAGCTCGTCGAGGTAAGCGATCCGCCGCGACAGCGCATCGAGCCATGCATCCTTGCCGCGAAAGACGCGCATCGTGCGGGCAAGGCTCTCGAGCGCGGTCGCGTCGACGGCGTGGCCGTTCCGCTCGAAACGGACGAAGGGCGAGCGAAAGAGGCGCACGAGTTGGCGCCGCTCGAAGTCGCGCGCGGGCACGCCGAGAAGCAGGAGGACTGCCGCTGTGACCGGCGACTCGAGAAGCGGCGCTGGCCGAGCGACCGTGCAGGGCACGCCGTGCGCAGCGAACGTCTCGTCAACGAGCGTGCCGTACTGGTCGAGATCCGGAACGGCCAACGCGACGTCGGCCCGGGCAACCCCGTCGCGAAGGAGGGCCTTGACGTGCGAGGCGATCTGCTCGACCTCATCCTCGCGCGTCCGGCCTTCGACGAAGGTGACAGGCGAAGCAGCAACGGGCGCTGCGCTATCGGTGCCGCGCCATGCGAGCCGGGCTAGGAGGACAAACGGCCCAACACGTTCCTTGACTTCGGCAGCCGTCAGGAACGGCGGGAGCGGAGGAAACAGGTCGGCGAGCTCCGCGTCGTTGTCGAGGACAAAGGTGGTCTCGATCTGCTCGGCGACCGCTTCGACAATCGGCACTTCCGACGGGCTGAACTCAACAAACCCGTCGAACACAATCCACTCGGTATTCGGCAAGCATCGCGAGACGAAACCGCCGTCCTCGGCGAACAGCTTGCCGACCGCGGCGTATGCGTCGCGCGTGTCGGCCCAGCGTCTCTCGCTAAGAAAACGGTTGTAGCGATTGAGGAGCTCGGCGAGCTCGGTCGCTCGTCCGTCGCCTTTGGCGGCCGTGCTCACGTCCGCGGCCCCGACGCCGAATCGCTTCAGCTCCCGAATCGAGCGGACAACCGCCTGCACCAGACCGGGAAACGGCGTCGTGCGGCCGCTGAGCAGTGTGGGGAAGTCGGCCGGCGCATCGGCCAGGAGGGCGTCGATGACGAGCGCCGCGACGCGCCACGACACGAGACGTGCGCCGCCATGTTGCGCAGACAGATCGCATACGAAGCGGTCGAATGTCTCGACGCGCGGCTGGCAAATCGCCGCGCCGCCGGAGCACGAGTCGAGGATCGCAGTCTCAACCTCCAGCCGGCACCGCACCGTCGGGACGATGTAGCGCAGCCTGGCCGCGCGCCTCACGTCCGTGCACCACTCGACGACACGCGCGAAGAATCGTGCCCCGCGCAATGGGGCGGGTGGTCCTATCAGCACAGTCGGCTTCGGCATGCTCCGGTGCGTCCTTCTTGCTCGCAGCGTCTCGCCTCATTCTAGCAGAGCAAGACGGCTTGAGCACCCACCTCGCAGCTTCTCCAACCTTTCTGGGGCCGGATTGGCCGCCGCGCGTCGACGGCGCAAGGCACCTGTTGCCAACGCGGTCCAATTGTCGTATGATCTGTACCTTCCAGGCACGAGACGGAAAGGAACGCCGCATGAACGACGAGAAAGAGACGAAATCGTTTACGGACGCCATGAGCAAGGAGCACTTCACCCGTCCGCGCTCGTACGACGTCAAGCACGTCGCCCTCGACCTGCGGTTCGACTTCGACAAAAAAACCGTGAAGGGCGCCGTGACAACGACGCTCACCCCGATCGGGCGCGCACTGCGCGAGGTCGAGCTCGACTGTGCCGACACGAGAGTCGTGAAGGTATTTGACGAGAACAAGCGCGAACTGAAGTGGGAGCTCGTCGACGAAACGCTTGCGGTGAACCTCGGCCGCTCCGTGAAGCCCGGCCAGGAGGTCGCATTCACGATCCGCTACGACGCGCGGCCGACGCGCGGCCTCTACTTCGTCGGCCCGACGAAGGAGTATCCGAAGACCCCGCGCCAGATCTGGACGCAAGGCGCGATGGAGGACAACCACCACTGGTTCCCCTGCTACGATTCGCCGAACGAGAAAATGACGCAGGACGTGGTGATGACGGTGCCCGACAAATACCTGGCGATGAGCAACGGCGGGCTCGTCGACGTCAAGCACGACACGAAACGCCGGACGAAGCGCTATCACTGGCGCCAGGAGCAGCCGCACGTCACCTACTTGCTCACGATCGTTGTCGGCGAGTTCGACGTCGTCGAAGACCGGCACAAGGACATCCCCGTCATCTACTACATCCCGAAAGGCCGGCGCGACGAAGCGATGAGCTGGCTCGCCGACACGCCGAAGATGATCGCGTTTTTCGAGAAGGCGACGGGGTACGACTACCCGTACGCGAAGTACGGGCAGGTTGTTATCAGCGACTTCATGTGGGGCGGGATGGAGAACACGACGATCACGACGCTGACCGACATGGCGCTCGTCGACAAACGCGCGCGTCTCGACGTGGAAGGCGAAGGGCTCGTCGCGCACGAGCTGGCGCACATGTGGTACGGCGATCTCATCACGACGAAGAGCTGGGAGCATACGTGGATCAACGAGGGCTTCGCGAGCTACTTCCACCCGCTTTACTTCGAACACTGGCGCGGCACCGACGAGTTCCAGTACCAGATGCTCGGCGCACTCAAGGGCTACCTGCACGAGGCGTCCGATCGCTACCGCCGGCCGATCGTGACGCGCACGTTCACCGACGCGTACGACATGTTCGACGGCCACTCGTACGCCAAAGGCGCCCTCGTGCTCCACGCGTTGCGCTACGAGCTGGGCGAGGAGCTCTTCTGGCGCGGCATTGCCCACTACACGCAGAAGCACGCGTTCCGTTCGATCGAGACCGAGGAGTTCAAGCTCGCGCTCGAGGAGGGCACAGGCGCGTCACTCGACCGGTTCTTCGACCAGTGGCTCAAGCGCGCGGGGCATCCGGAGTTCGAGGTGACCTGGTCGTACGACAAGGCGCTCAAGCTCGTGACCGTCCGCGTGAAGCAAACGCAGAAGACGAACGGCGAGACACCGGTGTTTCGCACGCCCATCGATATCCATATCACGACGGCGCGCGAGACGAAGGCGTATCGCGTTGATATTGAAAAAAACGACGAGGAATTCCACTTCCCTGCGCCGACACGGCCCAAGATGGTCGAGTTCGACCGCAGCAACTGGATTCCGAAGACTCTGAAGTTCGAGAAGAAGAAGGACGAGCTGCTCTATCAGCTCGAGAAGTCCGCAACGATCATCGGCCGCATTCGCGCGTGCGAAGGACTCGGCAAGATCATGGGCGACGACAAGGTCGTCGACGCGCTCGGCAAGAAGCTCAAGAGCAAGGACTACTACGGCGGTCGGATCGCAGCGGCGGACGCGCTCGGTTCGATTGCGAGCGATCGCGCACGCGACGCGCTTCTCTTGGGGCTCAGCGACAAGAAGTCGAAGGTTCGGCGTGCCGTTGTGGCTGCTCTGGGCAACATCAAGCAGGAGGCGGTCGCCAAGCGCCTCGAGTCGGTCTTCCGTGGGGACAAGAGCTACTTCGTCGCCGGCGCGGCCGTGGGGTCGATCACCAAGATCCGCGAGGACAAGGCGTACGACTTCCTCATGCGCGCGCTCAAGGCGGAGAGCTGGCACGATCTTGTGCGCAGCGCCGTGTTTGATGCCTTCGTCGAGCTCAAGGACACGCGCGGCATCGGTCAGGTGCGCGCGTGGACGGCTGCCGCCAAGCCGCTGCCGGTCCGTACCGCCGCGATCCGTGCGCTGGGCAAGCTGGGGCGCGAGCTCGAGAAGGCGGGCGACCGCGACCGTGTGCGGCGTGAGCTCGTCGAGCTCCTGCGGCACGACCATTTCCGCGTGCGTCGTGCTGCGGTCGACGGCCTCATTGGTCTCGCCGACGAGGCGGCGATCGGGGAGCTCCAGAAGCGTGCGGAGTCCGATAGGGAAACCCACGTGCGTAGCGCGGCCCGCCGCGCGATCACCAGGATTCGCGAGGAGACGGGGAAGCAGGCGCGCGTTGGCAAGCTCGAGAAAAAGCTCGGCGAGCTCCGCGACGAGAACAAGGAGCTGAAGCGCCGCCTCGATACGCTCGAGCGAAAGGTCAGCGAGGTGTCACGAAGCGGCAGGAAGAAGGCCCGCCGGCGCGCTCGTTAGCAGCGCGCCAAGAAACGACTGCTGACGGCCCGACTTACTGCTCAGGGCCTGAGGTCAGGCGCGCCGAAGGTCCGCCTGGGAAGGTGCCAAGAAAGGCGGTTGAGCGGACTTGTGCAGGTGAAGGGCCGAAGGCCCGGCAGAGCATAGCCTGGGGCGCCTGCCCGCCGAAGCCTTGGCGAAGGCGGGTAAGCCCCAGGTTCTCGACGAGAAAGGAAACCCCTGAGCCCCGAAGGGGCGACACAGCCCTCTCACAGAGAACGATGGCCCCTTGGCGGCCCATGGGTGTTCCAGCAACCGCCGAGCGTTGTCTCACGATCCGGCTTGCGGCTCGACAATGACCTTGAGCGCACGGCGCTGCTCGACCTTCTCGATGCCGGCCAGCAGGTCGTCGAGAGGGATTACGTCGGTGACGAGATCGCGCACGTTGACCTTGCCCGCGGCAATGAGTTCGAGGGCGGCGCGATTATCGGCCGGCGCCGAGCCGTGCGTGCCCGTGACGAAGAACTCGCGGTAGTGAATGAGGTTGCTGTCGATCGTGATCGTCGGCTTGTCCTTGGGCAGGCCGCCGAAGAAGTTCACACTGCCCCGCTTCGCGACGAGCTCCAGCGCCTCGACCTGTGCCTGCGGCGCAGCGCATGCGACGATGACGCGGTCGATGCCCCGCCCGCCTGAGACCCTATCGACGGCCCCTTTGAGGGGTTCGGTCGTCGAGTCGACGTAGACGTCCGCCCCGGCGACGGCCCGGGCCATGTCGAGGCGCTCGGCCGCGACGTCGGCGAGCATGACGGCCGACGCGCCGCGCGCCCGGGCGAGCTGCGAATGAAGGCAGCCGAGCGGGCCGCTTCCGATGATAAGCACCGTGTCGCCCTCGCCGACGCGCGAGAGGTTCTGGCCGTTGATCGCGCACGCGAGCGGCTCGGCCAGCGCCGCCTCGTGATCGCTCACGTTGTCCGGCACCGTGTTGACGCAGCCCGTGCGCACCGCGACGGGCGGCACGGCCATCAGCTCGGCAAACGCGCCGTCGAACTGGTAGCCGATCGGCGCCAGGTTGTCGCACATGCCGGGGTAGCCGCGCCGACACATGTCGCACTCGCCGCATGGCACCGCCGGCGCCACCGCGACACGCTGGCCGACGGCGAACCCGTCGACGCGCGGGCCCACCTCGATGATCTCGCCGCTCAGCTCGTGGCCTGTGATACGCGGCGGGCGGATGTGCCGGTGGCCGTGGCGGTAGATCTTTACGTCGGTGCCGCAGATCGCGCACGCATGCACCTTAATGAGGAGTCCCTCGTCGGGGCAGGTAGGCTCGGGCACATCGCGAACCTCGATTCGGCCCGGCGCTTCGTATACGGCAGCTTTCACGGTGCGGTTCCTTTCGTCGCATCTCGATAGCGTGTTGCGATTTCGCCGGCGAGCCATTCGTTCTGGTCGAGGCCGCAGACCTCACCGACCACCGCTCCGATGCCACGCTGCGCGATCATGGTCTGGAGCTTGGCAGCCTCTTGGTCAGTCGGCTCGTCGTAGCGCAGCGCCGCCACGATGCCGTCGATGATTCGTGTGGGTGCAATGTCGTACTCGAGCGCGAGCAGAGCGCTGCCGATGAGGCGTCCGTCGCGGCCAAGTTTGCGGATCGGTTGCCGGGCCACGCGCGCGACCGTGTCGCCTAGGCCGCGGTTTCGGTAGCGGCCGAAAAGATCATCGACGTGCTTCTGTTGCTCGGCGGGATCGAAACCGTGTCGCATAATCAGCGCTTGGCTCGTCTCGTCCAGCGCACCGTCGACCGTCGTGCGCACGTCCGCGTCCTCGGTCGCCTGCCAGATGTACGTGTGCCTGCGCAGGTGACCCAGGTAGGCGACCATCGCATGCCCGGCGTTGTGCGTGTACGCCTTCTGATCTTCGAGCGCGTCGATGTTGTTGACGTATCGGAACCCCGGGACGACCGGCCGCTCGCCGACGAAACCCGGCGCGTCGACGGGCAGAATGCAGTACGGCTCGACGGCGATCGCCAGCGGGTCGGCGCGCCGCTGCTGGGCGGTGGGCGTCGGCACCATCCTGGAGACAACGGACGTGGCGAAGCCGACCTTACGCCGCAGCCGTGGCGCAAGCTCGTCTTCGAGATGGTCCTCAACGAGAGAAGCGAGGTGTGGGCCCGAGTGCAGCACGTTCTCGCACACGACGACGTTGAGCGCCGGGGTCGACTGCTCGAAGCGCAGTGCCAGGCCTGCGGCAATGAGCGCGGCAACCGCCGGCAGCGCCCGCGCGCCCACAGCCGTCGCCGCCACGTCCGCCGACGCAAGAGATGCGGCGACGGCCTCAGCGTCGTCTGCACGGATCGCGCGCTCGACCGGCACGTGAAACGTCGTCTCACCGTTGCCGACGATGCGGATGTCGTAGCCGCCGCGCTTGTTGAGCGCGATGACGATCGTCTCGTCGAGCTCGACAAACGTGATCGCCGCGCCGGCCTCCGCGAAAAGCTGGCCGAGGAAGCCGCGCCCGATGTTGCCGGCCCCGATGATAGTCGCGTTCATTCGGTCCTTAGTCCCTCCGTCGTGTCACCATCTTACCCGAAGAGCACGGCGCGATGGAAGGCGTTCGCGCATTGACTTGATCAGGGCGCGTGGGTAGTATGTGCGCCCAATTCAAGCGAGGTATGACGAGAATGAGCGAGGAGCGCATCGAGGCACTCGTCACAGGGCTTGTGACATTGGACATCACCCCGTCGCTCGACGACGTGAGCGGCGACCTGAAACACCTGCTACGTCCGGGCACGCTCGTGCGGACCGGTCCGGCCACGATCTGCACGGGCGGCGCCGTCACCAACGTCGGCCGGGCGCTCAGCAGGCTCGGCCTTGCGACGGGGCTTGCCGGCAAGATCGGCGACGACGAGTTCGGCCACGTCGTCATGTCCCTGCTCGCGCGGCACGGTCTCGAGGGCGGCATGATCGTCGAGGACAGCGAGGACACCTCGTACGTGCTCGTCATCTCGCCGCCCGGCGTCGACAGGATGTTCCTTTACTATCCAGGCGCGAACGACAGCTTCGGCGCCAGCGACGGCCTCGCGGCGCTGGAAGCGCTCGAGGCGGCGCCCAAGCTCGTCCACGTTGGCTACCCGACGCTCATGCGGCGCATGTACCTCGACGGCGGCAAGGAGCTCGTCAAGCTCTTGAGCGGGCTGCGTCAGGCCGGCGTGGTCGTCACGCTCGACGTGTCGTTCCCCGATCCGGCGAGCGAATCGGGCAAGCAGGACTGGCGCGAGATCTTGGCGGGCGCGCTGCCGTACGTGGACCTGTTCATGCCGAACATCGAGGAGTCGATGTTCCTGCTCGAGCGCGAGCGGTTCACAGAGCTGGGCGTCACGACGGCCGAGGAAGTCTTTGCGCGCATCGGGCCCGACGGCGTGAGCCAGGTCGCGCGGACGATCCTCGACCTCGGCGCGGCGATCGCTGCCGTCAAGTGCGGCAGTCGCGGCCTGTGCGTCCGGACGGGCACGGCCGAGGCGCTCGCGCCGGTGGCGCAGCGCCTCGGCCTCGACCTGGCGACGTGGAAGGACCGCACGCTGTGGGCCGAGGCCGTCGCCGTCGACGAGATCGCGACCGCCACGGGCGCCGGCGACTGCGCCGTCGCCGGGTTCCTCGCGGCGATGTGTCGGGGCGAGGGGATCGAGAACGCCGCGCGAATCGCGAGCACGGTCGGGGCGCAGAACCTGCGCGCCGTCGACACGGTGAGCGGTGTCCGCACGTATGAGGAGACGCTCGAGGAGCTCGCGAGCTGTTCCTACCGCGCGCTCGATCCGCTCCCATCGGGTTGGCGCCACCTGCCGACGCCGGGTCTGTGGGAGTTTGTCGGCTAGTCGGGGACGACTAGCCCGGATTCCGCACGGGCTTTGCGTGCGCGATCCGGCCCAATGAGCCGCGTCGCGGCGATTGGCAGTAGCCTGGGGCGCCAGCCCGTGGAACGCTCTGCAGCCGATTCGGATGCGCGCCCGGCACGCGGGAGCCCGCGATCTGTGTGCGACAGCCTGTTTGAACGAGGCCGCGCACGGCCGCGTTGGAACTCGTCGAGAGGTCGTTGCCGACGCCATGTCGGGGGGCCATGTTCCCGCTCTCTGTGAGGAATGCGGACTGTCCCTATTGCTTCCATTGCTTCGCCGACTCATACGCTTTCAGAATGAGCCTGAGCACGGCGATCCCCTGCTCGTAGGGCGACACGCACGTCGCCCCGTCGACGACGCAGTCGACGAAGTGCTTGACCTCCGCGGCGAACGAGTCGACCGGCTTGAACTCCCAGCGTGCCGGCTCGCCGAAGCGCGTCGGTTTCAAGAAGAGCGTCGTGTGGTTCCCGTAGAGCTCGCCGCGTTCGCCGACGACGTGGAACGGGTGCGCGCCCACCGGCAGCCGCATCGCCCAGCTTGTTCGCACCTGGCCCGTCGCCCCGCTCGGGTAGCGGACAAGGACCGTGGCCGTGTCCTCGCCGTGGAACCACCCGTGGCGGTACGTCTCGACTATGGCTGCAACCCGCTCCGGCTCCTCACCGGCGAGGAAGGTGAGCATGTAGCTCGGGTGATAGCCCGTGTCGATCAGCTCGCCCCCGCCGATCTGCTTCGCGTCGGCGCGCCACGTCCCGGGGCGGATCGGCATCACGTCCGGCCCGCCGGCGACGACGCCCGGCTTGCGCGAGCTCATCAGGAAACAGTCGTTCGTCATGATCATGTAGACGCGGCCGAGCGCACCCTCGTCGAGCAGACGCTTCGCTTCGATCAGGCTCGGCATGTGGAGCTGGTTGTGCGCGCACATGGCGACGAGACCGGGCGCGGCCTTCATGGCCGACTCGATCTGCTGCGCCTCGTCGAGCGTCAGGCACAGCGGCTTCTCGCAGAGCCAATGCTTGCCCGCCTTGATGCTCGCCAGGATTGCCCGCAGGTGCAGGTGGTGGGGCAGCGTGATGTCCACCGCATCGACGGGCGCCTCGCGGATCAGCGCGTCAAAATCGTCGTACACCTGCGCCTCCGGCACCTGTTGTTTGACGCGCTCGACGGCGCTGGCGTCGACGTCGTTAATGGCCGTGATCTGTGCGCGGCCCTTTTCCTGCTCGGGAATCCATCCGGCCAGGTGCGCCGTGGTCGCCCAGCCGCATCCGACGAGGCCGACTCGAAGTGTCATGGCTCATTCCTTTGGTGTGCTGCGCCCACGTTGCGGCGAGGTGTCCTCGTGCGCTCGACACCGGCCGAGCGCAAAGCGCGCGCATCATAGGGCGTTCGCCGTCGGCAGGGAAAGGGAAAAACGGGGCGACACGCAGAGACTGCTGGCCGAGCGTAGCCACGCACGCTATACTGCCGCCACTCGCGTGCGGGAACGCCGTCGGCGGCCGCGCTGGGGGTGCGACGCCGGCGGGACTGACCATTCCGGAAGGAGGCGGCCATGGCCCCAAGTCACGGCGAGATTACGCGCCGCCACGTCGGCCTGGTGCTCGCGCTCGTGCTGTTCGTCTTCTTTCTCGCCGTCAAGCCCATCCACAGTGAGGACCCCGCCGCAACCGCCTCGCTCAACCGGATGGCCGCCGTCGCCCTGCTGATGGCCGTGCTGTGGATCACGCAGGCGATCCCCATCCCGGCGACCGCCCTGCTGCCGCTCGCGTTGTTCCCCTTGCTTGGTCTGATGGACAGCGCGACGCTGGCGCCGATCTACATGAATGACAATATCTTCCTATTCGTCGGCGGGTTTCTCATCGCCATCGCGCTCGAGCGCTGGCAGCTCGCACGGCGCATCGCGCTGAGCATCGTGCTCGCGTTCGGCTCGAGCCCGCGCGGCCTCATCCTCGGCTTCATGGCGGCGACCGCGTTCCTGTCGATGTGGATCTCGAACACCGCCACGACGATGATGATGTTCCCCATCGGCCTCTCCGTGATCCTGCTCGCCAAGGAGCTCGGCCGGACCCGTGTCGGCCTCACGAGCGAAGGCGCCGCGCCGGCCGTCTCGCTCGGTGCGTTCCCGGCGGCGCTCATGCTGTCGATCGCCTATGCGGCCAACATCGGCGGAATCGCCACCAAGATCGGCACGCCGCCCAAC